>JBGPNE010000597.1:0-2551 GCA_041487335.1 Pyrinomonadaceae bacterium | reverse complement strand
TATCAGACTGCGAAAGACATCCTGGTTGATTTGCGCCATTTCAAGCAGCAGATTGAGATCAATGCTGAGCTGGAACGCTCCCTTGCTCCGGATGTGCCCAGCGCAGCGACTGAGTCGAAAGACAGAGTTCAAAAAGAAGGCAAGACCGAAAGGAAGACCGTTGGCTCCTCAAATGAGACCGCGGTTTCGTCAGGTAGGCGACGATCCCGCAAGATCACCAACTCGCTTGCCGTCCTGCCGCTCACTAACGCCAGCGCCGATCCGAATGCGGAGTATCTCTCTGATGGCATCACCGAAAGTATCATCAATAGGCTCTCGCGCCTTCCAAAGCTGCGAGTTGTACCGCGCAGCACTGTCTTTCGGTATAAAGGACAAGAAGTCGATCCGCAACAGATAGGTCAGGACTTGAATGTGCGTGCCGTGCTGACCGGGAGACTGCTTCAGATGGGTGACCGTCTGATCATCAAAACAGAGTTGATTGACGTGCTGAACGATTCGCAGATTTGGGGCGAGCAGTATAACCGCAAGCTATCAGACATCCTCGAACTCGAAGAGGAGATTTCCCGGGAGATCTCGGAGAAGCTACGGATCAAACTGACGGGCGAGGATAAGAAGCGACTCACCAAACGCCACACCAGAAACACGGATGCCTATCAAGCGTATCTCAAAGGTCGCTATTACTGGAACCGGCGCACGCCGGAGAGTCTGCAAAAAGCCATCCAATGGTTTGAGCAGGCCACCTCTGCAGATTCGAATTACGCACCGGCATACTCGGGTTTAGCCGATAGTTACGCGCTACTGAATTACTACGGCATCTTCCCTTCGAAGACAATTCGGCCGAAAGCGACGACGGCGGCAGAAAAAGCGCTCAAAGCCGATGAGGTTCTGGCTGAAGCCCATGCATCAGTGGCGCTCGTGGCCTTCTGGTTTGACTGGGAGTGGGTCCGGGCGCAAATTGAATTCGAGCGCGCTCTAAAGTTAAATCCGGGCTATGCCGCAGCGCATCAATGGTACTGCTGGTATCTGGCAGCGATGGGAAAGTTTGAGCAGGCCGCTGATGAAGGTCATCTCGCATTGGAGCTTGATCCACTGGCGCCGACAATCAATCTGGCCCTTGCCAAGTATTATTTTTTCGCACATCGCTATGACGATACGATCGAGCAATGCAAGCATACTTTGGCTCTTGACGAGAATTTCATTGCGGCCCACTACTTCATGGGTCAGGCTTACGTTCAAAAGGGCATGTTCAATGATGCCATTGCGGCATATGAAAGAGGGCTGCAGGTGCTCGGCGACTTGCCCCTCGGTCGATCGGTTATTGCCCGTGCTCGCGCCCTCGCGGGAGACAAAGCAGCCGCGGAACAAACTCTTACCTCTCTTCTCGAACGACCAACGTCCAATAAAGTTTATGTCCCAGCATACGGGATAGCCCTGATCCACACCGGTCTGGGTAATAAAGACGAAGCCATCGAATGGCTTCATAAAGCTTATGAGGAACGCTTTGTCTGGCTGGCATATCTAAACGTCGATCCCGTTTTCGATGGTTTGCGTACCGAATTGCGGTTCAAGCAACTAATTGATCGCATGCATTTCCCACAAATTAACCGGTAAGACAATTGTCACGTGACGAGATTTGTATTCTGCTTTCAGCACTCCTGGTGAGAACGTAGTCGATCGATAAGGCCGAGGTCAGTGGTTTTTAGAGTCTCGATGTGAGTTCTCTGAAAGCGTCTGAGAGTCTGGCGCACGCGTTTCCCGTGCTCACTGAGTAGCGGCGAAAGTCGAAAGTCGTCACTTGCGCTACCGCCAGGCTGGCCGAGGTGAGAAAGATTTCATCTGCTTCGGCAAGATCGGCCAGTTCGTAGACACCCTCAATCACGGGAATAAACTGTTTGTCGGCCAATTCAATGACCGCGGCCCGGGTTATGCCGGCAATTGTGCCAGTGCTCAGGGCCGACGTATGAAGGGTGCCATCCTTAACCCAGAAAATGTTGGCCATCGTCGCGGAAACAATCTCGCCGCGCTCGTTAAGCATGACGGCTTCGTCAAAATCTCTGCCTTGCGCCTCTTCCCACGAAAGCACCTGCTCCAGATAATTCAAACTCCTGATTCCAACGAGCGGCGAAAACGTGTTGAAGCGATAAGGTGAAACAGCGAGCGACATTCCCGCCGGCGAAACCTTCTGCGCTTCGCTTGTCATGATCAGCAGATCAGTCTTGCGAGCACCTTCCTTTTTTGGTTTCCAGACGTCACGTCCACTGCGTGCCAACAGGATTACGCGTGCGCGCCCGTTTCGCACCTGGTTGACGGCGACAAGTTTTTCCAGGGCCTCGCCGACGTTGTGTTCGTTGGCCCCGGTGCAATCAACACCTAAACGCCCGGCGTGGTCCTTGAGGCGCCGCCAATGTTCCGGCCACAAGAAAGGCTTGCCGTTGTAGATTGCAACTGTCGTGAAAACTCCCCGGCCATAGAGCATCGCGGACGACACGGGCGCCACTCGCGCCTTCGTCGCTTCGAGCATCACTTTGTTGAGATAGATTACGGGATGCAC
>JBGPNE010000596.1:0-2554 GCA_041487335.1 Pyrinomonadaceae bacterium | reverse complement strand
TGGCCTTCGGCTTGAAGATGAGAAAGCTTCCCAAGTCGGAGATAGACGGCCGCGTCCGCAGGGCGGTAGACATACTGGGTCTGAGCAATTTTCTGGACAGAAAGCCGAAGACGCTGTCCGGCGGTCAGCGCCAGCGAGTTGCCGTGGGGCGCGCCATTGTGCGGCAACCGAAACTATTTCTCTTCGACGAGCCGCTTAGTAACCTTGACGCCAAGCTGAGAGTATCTATGCGCGCCGAGTTAAAAAAGCTGCATAAGCGGCTGGAAGCAACGATGATCTATGTCACTCATGATCAGGTTGAAGCGATGAGTATGGGCGACCGCTTGATTGTGCTCAAAGACGGCATCGTGCAACAGATAGGCGCACCACTTGAAATCTATGATCGACCTGCCAATCAGTTTGTCGCCAGCTTTATTGGCAGCCCGCCTATGAATTTTATCAATTGTTCGATAGTCGAGCATGAGGGCCACCTCTTTCTCACAGGCGATGGTTTACACGTTAAGCTTCCCGCGAAAAGTAGAGCAGCTCTGTCCGAGGCCGGCAGCAGCGAGAATTCTCCTATGGTTCTCGGTATCCGGCCGGAAGACATTTCTGAGCGGCGGTTTTACGACGGTGCGGTTGACGACAACGTGATCAAGGCACAAGTGGATTTCCTGGAGCCTCTAGGCAGTGAGGTGCTGGCCACCTGCTCCCTCGCGGAACGTGAGATCATCGTTCGCTTGAATCCCCGAACCAGCGCGAGGGCTGACGAAATGATTGAACTAGTTCTCGATATGGAACGCGCCAAGCTTTTCGACCCGGCAACAGCGGAGGCGCTCTTGTGAACGGGCTGCTGTTACAGAACCGGCGAGCGGTAGAGGCTGTGTGAAAATAGAATTCAGTTGTCTCAGCTTGACCGTCTCTTGTTCTATTCTCATTCGCAGTGGCGAATCGGGATTAATGACTTATTGAGTGAAAACTAATGCTGAGTTTTGAGCGTAACTCTTGCCTGGGCTTCGCCCTCCGATGTGAGGATGTGGCTCTGCCCTTCCGTCTGGCTCTGGTAAACATTGGGCTGCGCCCTCTGACTAACGCATGAACCAAAGTCAAGTGCCGCATCAAATTCTTATCTTAGAAGCTCGCTCGGAGCACGGATTCCGCAGGGCGCAGCCCAATAATTACCGAGGAGCTCAGGACGGAAGGGCAGAGCCACATCCTCACATCGAAGGGCGAAGCCCAGGCAAGGGTTACGCGTAAACTCGGCATCAGTTTTCACACAGCCCTGGTAGCCAGTGGATGTTAGCATTCAAGTTTCGTTTAAACGCCAAGAATAGCGTAAGAATTCGTTTTGTCGGGGTCTTACGATGCGCCTGCTCGCAATAGTTTTGCTGCTTACTTTGATTGTGAGTTGTGCGTCTCCGCGCCCCGCGGAGATGGTTCGTCCGGGCATCACACTCACTTACTGGTGCGCGACCAATGCGGAGGAGCTCGAGTTCGCCAACCGAGTTGCGGCCGAATGGAACGCGCAGCACGCCGAAGTTCAAATCAAAGTTGAGCCCGTTCCCTCCGGACAGTCGTCGGAAGAGGTCATCCTGGCTGCCATAGCAAGCCAAACAACACCTGACATTTATTCCAGCGTTAACCCTGGAGCGATGCAGGACCTGCTTGACGCTGACGGCGTGGTCCAACTCGATGCCTACCCGGATTTCTTTGATGTGCTGCACGGACGCATGCCGCCTGACCTTCTGAACCAATACCGCTCTTCGGATAAACATTTTTATCAAGTACCGTGGAAGTCGAACCCGGTCATGGTGTTATACAACACACGGATGCTGCGTGAGGTGGGCGTCACGACACTACCCGCCACCTACTCAGACTTTCTCGTGGCAGCGGCTCGAGTGACACGTGACCGCGATGGCGACGGACGGATTGATCAGTGGATGCTCACGATTGATTATTTTCCCATTTGGTACAAACGGTTGTACGATTACTTACCCCTTTACCTCGCCGCAACGAACGGTCAATCATTGCTCCAGGGTCGTCGTGTCATGTTTGACAATGAATCCTCTGTCGCAATCTTTCGATTCTTGCATGAATGTTTTGCCAGGGCTTACGTTCCACGCCAAACTTTTCAAGGAGATGTTTTCCTCGATGGCCGCGTGGCGGCGAAATTTACTGGGCCATATAGCATCAGCCATCTTGAGCGCTACGCTGCGGCCGATTTCGAGTACGACTATGGGCCAATCCCACGGCCTGACGATGCTACAGGCCAGATGGTTAGTTTCGCCGACTCGAAGAGCATTGTCATCTTCAAGACATGCCAACACCCGCGCGAGGCATGGGAGTTCATCAAATTCGTCATTTCCAAACGTAATGATCTGCGCCTGCTGGAATTGACCAGCCAGTTGCCGATCCGCGCGGGACTCCTTGAGGATGAAGCTTTTGCCGATTATTTTAAGCGCAATCCGAAGATGAACAAGTTCGCCGAGCAAGTAACCACTGCGCGCAGCATTGACTCGGTTGCAGAATTAAAAGAGATTTTTGACGTTATTGCTCAAGAAGTTGAAGCTTCGGT
>JBGPNE010000595.1:0-2556 GCA_041487335.1 Pyrinomonadaceae bacterium | reverse complement strand
TCTGAAACTGAACTTGGCGTAATCGGGCACGACAAAGTTGTCAGTCAGTCTCTGAAGAATCTCCAGCTGCCATTGCGTATCCCGATTCGCACTTTTGAAGCGGGCAAGGCTGAACTGCGCTTGCAGCTCACACTCTTCTATTGCCGCGAAGACAACACCGGCACTTGCCGGATAAAAACGCTCGTCTGGCGCCTGCCAGTGGAAGTAACTGGTGACCCCAAGGCCACGAACGAGGTGACGGTTAAAGAAAGAATAGTACTTGAGTGAAGTAGTTGTTGAAGAGCACCCGACCGGTACGACTCGATGCTAGCCTTCGGTCAGTCGATGTTTCCAATAGCCTGGCTCGCGACTAAGATGCATTACGGCGACGATCAAAACGCAATCAGGTTCGATCGTGTAGAGAATGCCGAATGGGAAGACGCGAGTCAGACAGCGGTGGACGTCTTCTTCGATTATTCTCCAGCGCTCCGGCGTTTCAGCAGCCTTCCAGATTGCATCTTCTACGGCTTCGACGAACCGTAGTGCCAGCGCGGTCCCCCGCTCTGCGTACCAGTCGGTCGCCGCTTGATAATCTTCAAGCGCTTCCGGATGAAATTCATATCTCATGGCCGCGAGAGGTTAACACACGCGCGCGGCGAGGCTGGTTGGAGGGTGGCGGACGAGGCCGGGGCCGATACGGACTTTCCGCGGCGATCGCCGTTAGCAGAAACTTAAGAGGGGTTGGCTGAGAAGTGTCCGCAGTCAGCGCAGGGAGTCGCGCACTTTACGAAGAGCCTCATCGCCGTTGATCGTATCGACCCGGCCGGTGCGCACCTCGTCTCGTCGGCGTTTTGCTTCCGCGGCCCACAGTCGGTCAATCGGACCCAGTTCGTCAACGTCGAGACTCTCCACTAATCGATCCGCTAGCCTCGCACGCGATTCGGTGGACAGTGTCATTGCCTGTTCAGCTAACTGTTCCCAGGTGGTACCCATGGGCTGAGAGTACCTCAACTAACCGGGTGCTTCAAGTCCGGGATTTCGGAGCAAGTATATCTGCAACTGCTTCGGCCTTGGCTTGCCCCTCATGCGCGAGGCGAGTACCATTTGGCTTCCCCCTAATCTAATCTGAGGAGTGAAAGCCGTGGGTGACCAATCAGGAGCAAAAGCCGTAACCGACAAACCATTTCTTACTGATATCAAAACTTTGCGTGAGCGCGCGCGCAAGCATATCGAACAAGGGGCCATCACCGAAGGGTATAAGGCTGACCGCGACACCGTGGTCAAGCTTTTAAACGAAGCGCTGGCAACCGAAATCATCTGCGTATTGCGCTACAAACGGCACTACTTCATGGCGACGGGCATAAACGCGGAGAGCGTCGCGGCCGAATTTCTACAGCATGCCAACGAGGAACAAGGTCACGCTGATCTGATCGCGCAACGCATCGTGCAGTTGGGAGGCGAGCCAAACTTCAATCCCGACGGCTTAACAATGAGAAGCCACGCGGAATATGTCGAGGGCGACTCGCTCCTCGATATGATCAAAGAGGATCTGGTTGCCGAACGCATCGCTATCGATAGCTATCGCGAAATGATCAGCTACGTCGCGAACGACGATCCGACGACGCGTCGCATGCTGGAAGGCATCCTCGCGATGGAAGAAGAACATGCCGACGACCTGGTAAGTCTGTTGGAAACGATCGGCAGCTAGCTGCCTTCGCCGCTGTTTGGCTCACACTGTTTCGCTCACCGAAATTAACCAAGGGAATCGGAAGTATTGCTGCAAGTTTTGCAGCGGTACTTCCGATTATTCGTTCTGGGGCTCAAGTTTAGTGGAACTGTGTTGACACCTGTGATATAGATCGCGCACCTTTACGGCGGCGAGCTCCAAAAGAACATCCACAGATTGCGCAGATTACGCAGATTCCCCGAACGAACAGAGTAGGGGAGTTTTGCCAAGCCTCGTGAAGTAGTCTTTCGAATCTGTGTAATCTGCGTAATCTGTGGATGGTTGTACGGTTAGTGATGAAGGGCTCTCAATGCCGTTAGTTTCTTTCTCACTTATCCAGTTTCCCAGAACGCGTTGCGTGGGGAGGCTATCGTCTGGCGGCCTTGTTGAATGCAATTTGGCCTTGAGCGGAAAACGTGACGAGATGAGGCGAGCATCTTTGCCGCCAGCGCAAGACGTTAGCTACTCGGCGTTGTCCCATTAACGTCTTCTCATAACTTCGGTGTAGAATCTGGAGAAGGTTCATTCCAAAGTTTTGAAGAAATATTGAGCGTGATGCTTTTTATTTGAGAAGCATCACGCTTGTTGGCGTAAAGCGCTTGGCACCTAACCCACCTAACGAAAAAGGTCAGAACCCCAACTCCGGCCGCCCGAGTATGTGTCACAGTTGCGGCTCAATTGTGGGCGGCGGCCAACTGCAGTGCGCCGTGTGTGGGACATCAGTTTCGGGAACCCGCACCGCCAGGCAACCACGGATGGTTGCTGATGGCGAGACAATGCGATTTGCGCGAGCGGTCCTAAATCGGCCCTACAAGTTCACCATCATTCTGCTGGTCGCGAATATTTTCGTT
>JBGPNE010000594.1:0-2566 GCA_041487335.1 Pyrinomonadaceae bacterium | reverse complement strand
GTGGCATGAAGAAAGCCTCCTTTCACCATGCACGATGCCACGAAGATGATCTTTATGCAAGCGCATTATACGTTGATGTATTTCTGAAATCGGGTACTTAGTTAGCCGCTCTTGATAGCTTCTCAGCCGTGCGGCAGTAATACCAGCTTTCCAAACTGCGCGCGGTCTTCCATCAATTCATGCGCGCGTCTGGCTTCCGGCAAGGGCAGACTTTGATCCACAACCGCGCGAATCGCACCCGTTTCGATAAACTTCATCGCCTCGAGCAAATCCGCTTTGGACCCCATGAACGAACCGAGAATTGTCAGATGTCGGTAGAAGATCTGACGAATGTCGGTGTGTCCCTCGAAGCCACTCGTGGCGCCGCAGGTCACGAGCCGCCCATTGTTCTTGAGTGAAGCGATCGAGCCGGACCAGGTGCTGGCTCCGGTGTGCTCGAAGACCACAGCGACTCCCTTTCGATCCGTCAAGCGCCTGACTTCTCTGGGCCAGTCCTCACGCGTGTAGTTAATGACCTCATCCGCCCCAAGTTCTTTCGCTTTTTCCAGCTTCTCGTCGGAGCTCGCAGTCGCAATAACGCGCCCGCCGCGCAGCTTCGCGATCTGAATGCCCATCGAGCCGACGCCGCTGCCCGCGGCATGAATCAAGACATCCTCGCCAGGCTGAACGGCGGCACGCGTCACTAGCATGTGCCATGCAGTGAGTGTCACGAGCGGAAGCGCTGCTGCTTCTTCCCAGCTCAGATTCTTTGGTTTTTGAATCACATTTACCGCCGGCGCCGCAACTAACTCAGCATAACCACCATCGCGGCGATAGCCGATAATGTCATATTCGCGGCAGAAATTGTCCTGCCCACGCAAACACTCAGCACAATGCCCGCAGGACACTCCGGGCTGCAACATCACCTCTGCACCGGGACGAACCCACGTAACCTGTTCCCCAACTTCTCGTACGATCCCGGCGATGTCGTCCCCAAGGATGTGCGGCAGAGGGATCTCGATTCCCGGTAATCCGCCGCGAACAAATACATCCAGATGATTGAGCGCACACGCCCGTACTTCAACCAGAACTTCGTTCGCCCTAATTTTCGGCTCAGGCGCCTCAGCGTACTGAAGCACGTCGGGCCCGCCATGTTGATCGAAGATAACGGCTTTCATAAGTGACTAGCCGCGGATGGACGCAGATAGACGCGGCTGATGTAAATGGAAAACGAAGCCAGTGTTTGCAGTGAAAATCAAGGGCGTCGTGACGATCCTAGTGTAGCGTCTCTGAATTGACTTTACACAAGCTTCCTTCGTGCGGTTTCGTGTGATGCGCGTGGATCGAGGTTTTGCCAACAGAAGACGATCCACTAAATCACACCAAAAAGCACCAAAATCAAAAATGTTTTCTTTTCATGCATGAACCGACCTAACCAGACTGCCTGCTGTAAAGTTATTCCGAAGGCACAACACTAGCGGCGCGCAGCTGCGTAAATCCGCGGCTCAGTCTCAGCTTGCTGGCGCGCGTGATATGAGGAGCGCGTCAATGGACTCGATTCAACGTGATGAAATCCCATGCCCATCCCAAGCTCGCGCCAACGGTTAAACTCTTCGGGCGTGACGTAGCGCTCGACCGGCAACCGTCGCGCATGTGGTTGCAAGTATTGTCCAATGGTCATGATATCGCACGAGACTGCGCGCAAGTCGTTCATTAGTTCAACCACTTCGTCGAAAGTCTCACCCAGACCTACCATGATCCCGCTCTTCGTCAACATGCCGCGATTCTCGCGATCGCGCCGCTCAGCCGCGCGTTGGAGAAGCGTTAGCGACTGCTGGTAATCAGCATCGGGTCGAACGCGCCGGTAGAGTCGCGCAATGGTTTCAGTGTTGTGATTGAGCACGTCAGGCTGCGCGTCGAGGACCGTGTTGAGCGCATCTTCGTCGCCATTGAAATCCGGAATCAAAACTTCCACCTTGCAGCCGGAATTCAAGGCCCGCACCTGCCGAATCGTTTCAGCCCAATGCGCGGCGCCGCCGTCGGGCAGATCGTCGCGATTTACTGAGGTGATAACACTGTGCGCGAGATTCAGATGTCGAACAGCTTCGGCGACGTGGCGTGGTTCTTCCGCGTCGAGCGCACCCGGTTGACCTTTGCCGACAGCACAAAAACCGCAATGGCGCGTGCAGATGTCACCGCCCAGCATGAACGTTGCGGTGCGATCGGACCAACACTCAAAAATGTTTGGGCAACGCGCCTCCTGGCATACTGTGTGAAGATTCAAACCTTCGATCAGCTTGAGCACGTGGTTCTGGTTCGTCGGGTCACCCAATCGAATCTTGAGCCACTCGGGTTTGGGCTGACGGGGTTTCGGATTGTTGCTGATTACTCGAAGTTCTCGGGCCAAGCTTGTGTTCTCCCCCAGGTGCTCGGACTTAGAGAGGTATTTTAACATCCGGGTACTTGGTTGTCGCCCCGATCAGATTAGGCGGTAGTGTCCAATGTGGTTTCGTTGTAACGCAAAACTCGTTAGTTTGCGCCGCAAGCTGGACAGCTTGCGTTGCGAGGCAGGGGTTGAACGACTCTC
>JBGPNE010000593.1:0-2571 GCA_041487335.1 Pyrinomonadaceae bacterium | reverse complement strand
GTTCCCCGCTTGCCGTCACAAACTTATCCTGAGCATACAGTGGCCATGCCTGAGTTGACATTCTTCAACGGCCTTGGTGGGTTTCCCCAGGGCGGGCGTGAGTACGTGATAGTGCTCGGCGCGGAACAATGGACGCCGGCGCCCTGGTCCAACGTTATCGCGAACAAAGGCGGGTTTGGTTTTCAGGTTACTGAGACGGGCGCGGGTTACACATGGTCAGTCAATAGTCGCGAGAATCGGTTGACGCCCTGGTCAAACGATGCGGTGAGCGATCCTCCGGGAGAGATCATCTACCTGCGCGATGAAGACACGGGCACTGTTTGGTCAGTAACTCCTTTGCCAATCCGGGAGGATGAGCCGTACACAGTAAGACATGGTCAGGGTTACACGGTCTTCGAACACACGAGCCACGGCATCTCGCAAGAGTTGCTTTTGTTTGCGCCGCTCGAGGCGCCATTGAAGATCTCACTCTTGCGCTTGCGCAATCGCACCGACCGAAAACGGCGGCTATCAGTCACCCTTTACAATGAACTGGTTCTCGGTGTGCAACGCAGTATTTCCGCGCCCTACGTGATCACCGAGATCGATTCGGAGACAGCAACAGTCTTTGCGCACAATCCTTTCAACAACGAGTTTGCTGACCGCGTAGCTTTTGTGGCGACGAGCGAGAAGATTTCCAGTGCCACCTGCGACCGCAAGGAGTTTCTGGGCCGCAATGGCTCGCCGGCACGCCCGGCAGCTCTGCGCCGCGTCAAGCTGGCCGGTCGTGATGGGGCAGGATTAGATCCCTGCGCAGCGCTGCAAACCACCATTGAACTCGCTCCTCATGAAGGGCGGGAAATCATCTTCCTCCTGGGTGAAGCCGGCTCGAAGGAAGAAGCTGGAGAACTTGCTTCCAGGTTCAGTCATCCACCCACCGTTAACGAGGCATTTGAAAGGGTGCTTTCCTACTGGGATGAGCTGCTCGGGAAAGTGGAAGTCAGAACTCCGGATGCCGCGATGGATACGATGCTGAACCGTTGGCTCCTCTATCAGACTCTGTCGTGTCGCATTTGGGCGCGATCAGCCTTCTATCAATCCGGCGGGGCCTACGGTTTCCGCGATCAATTGCAGGACGTAATGGCGCTGGTCTACAGCAAACCGGGGCTAGCTCGTGAACAGATTCTTCGCGCTGCGCGCCACCAGTTCAAGGAAGGCGACGTGCAACACTGGTGGCATCCTCCCACCGGGCGCGGCGTGCGCACACACTTCTCAGATGATCTGTTGTGGCTTCCGTTTGTCACGGCATTCTATGTCAACGCTAGCGGCGACTCGTCAGTGCTCGACGAGGAAGTTTTCTTCCTCGACGCGCCAATTCTTGGGCCGGAAGAACATGAGTCGTACCTGCAGCCCGTCGTCTCCTCAGAATCTGCGTCTGTTTTTGAACACTGCGCGCGCTCTCTCGATCGCAGTCTGGCAGTCGGGCAGCACGGCCTGCCGCTGATGGGTTCGGGCGACTGGAATGATGGCATGAATCGCATTGGGCATATGGGCCAAGGCGAGAGCGTCTGGGTTGGCTGGTTTCTCTATACCACGCTCGGCGGTTTCATACCTTTCTGCGATCAGCGCAAACAAGCACCACAGGCCAAGCGTTATCGCCAGCACATGGAAAACCTGAAAACTGCTCTCGAGGAGCATGGTTGGGACGGCGATTGGTATCGCCGGGCCTATTTTGACGATGGCACTCCGCTCGGCTCGGCGCAGAACGAAGAATGCCGCATCGATTCAATTGTGCAGTCATGGGCTGTTATCTCAGGCGCTGCTGAAAACTATCGGGCGGTACGGGCAATGGCTGCGGTCGAGGAATATTTGATACGCCGCGGCGATGGCCTCGTGATTCTCTTCACTCCGCCATTCGACAAAGGCAAGCTCGATCCGGGGTACATAAAGGGCTACGTGCCGGGTGTGCGTGAGAATGGTGGTCAATATACTCACGCAGCTCTATGGACGTTGATTGCATTCGCGATGCTTGGCGATGGCGAACGCGCGGGAGAACTCTTTTCGCTCTTGAATCCGATCAATCACGCCTCGACACGCGCCGGGCTACACAAGTACAAGGTTGAGCCCTACGTGGCGGTCGGTGATGTCTATGCAGTTCCGCCTCACACCGGGCGCGGCGGATGGACCTGGTACACAGGCTCTGCAGGCTGGATGTATCGCGCCGGCTTGGAATCGATTCTCGGCTTCAGGCTACAGGGCGAAAAGTTGTCGATCGATCCCTGCATACCAAGATGGTGGCGTGAGTATGAAATCACCTATCGGCGCGGAAAAACGACCTACCGCATCAAGGTGGAAAACCCTACGGCCATTTGCCGAGGCGTTGCCACTGTCGAGTTGGATGGCGCCTTGCAGAGCGCCGACGAGATTCCTCTAAGCGACGATGGCCAAACTCACGGCGTGCGTATCGTGTTAGGCGAGAAAGCTGCAAAGCCCGAAGCAGCGAAGCTGGAAGCTGAAACACATGAAGAGCGGGCTAGTAGCAGCAGTCAGTAAAACGGAGTAGTGCTCCGCACTGCCGTAAGTGGAGGCGGG
>JBGPNE010000592.1:0-2572 GCA_041487335.1 Pyrinomonadaceae bacterium | reverse complement strand
CACTCAGGATAATGGCACCGAGGCTCAGCAGAATGCTCCAGGAAACTGGATGGGTGCGGAAGGTGGTGACGGGGGTTACGCTCTGATTGACCAGAGCGCGACTGACACCATCAACGTGACTATGTACCATACTTTTTTCAACCAGACCGGAAACCTGATCGGCTTTGATCGTACGAAGCTAGTCTCCTGCCTTGCGAGCTTTGACTCTTGGGAGTTTAGAGGTTTTGGATTCGGCTCCGATCCATCGCAGTCATGTGACGGAACGGCCTTCTCCGCACCGAATGGAATCAACTCTACCGATAATGTGCTCTTCTACGCTCCCATGGCCCTTGGACCTGGCAGCCCAAACACTCTCTATTTCGGAACCGACCGGCTCTATCGCTCTACAGACAGGGGCGACAACATGTCCATCGTCAGCCAGGCGCCGATATCCATCAACCCGGGCCCACCCGCAACCAACTCGCCCATTAGCACCATCGCGATCTCGCCCCAGGATGACAACTATCGCCTGGTGGGGCTGCAGAACGGCCAGGTCTGGGCAACCTCCACCGGATCAGCGACGCTTGTTAACATAACCGGCGGATCGTTTCCCCCGAATCCCAATGGCAGCTCGACGAATAGGTTTGTGGGACGCGCCATGGTCGACCCTAACAACAAGGACGTTGCCTACATTACATTCTCGTTCTTCTCGCCCGCAGGCCAGGGCGTGTGGAAGATTACCAACCTCGGGGCAGCGGCCGGTGCATCGCCTGTAACGCCAAGCTGGACCGCCGCCGGCAATGGCATCCCCAGTATTCCCATTAATGCCTTCGCAATTGATCCGGCGAACTCAAACAATCTGTTTGCCGGCACGGACATCGGCGTCTATAACTCAACTGACGGTGGTACGAATTGGGCTCCATTTGGCACCGGTCTGCCGCGCGTAGCCGTCTTTGATATGGCACTGCAGAATGCGAATCGCGTTCTGCGAGTTGGCACGCATGGCCGAGGCGTATGGGAGATATCCACACCGCTGCCAAACACCGTTCAATTCAGCCCGGCGAGTTTCAGCGTTGGCGAGGGCGGTGGCAACGCCACAATCACCGTCACGCGCACCGGCAACACTTCCGCGAGTGCTGCCGTTGACTTTACAACCAACAACGGAGGGTTCTCGCCTTGCAACGTCTCCAACGGGGTCGCCCTACAGAACTGCGATTTTATGGCCGCATCGGGCACGCTCACCTTCAATGCCAACGAGACTAGCAAGACATTCAACGTACTGATTGCTGACGACGTTTACGTCGAAGGCAATGAAACCTTCTCGGTGACTCTAAGCAATCCGACTGGTGCAACACTTGGTAGTCCCAGCACTGCGACAGTGACCATCAGCGACAACGACACTGCCGGGGCGCCCTCGATAGCACCGAAGCAGTTCGTGGCAAACCTCACGGGAGCGCAGGAGGTACCGGCCACCAACAACGCGGTGATTAGTAACGGCGGCGTGGTGCAACTCAGCGCCAGCGAAACCAGCGCTCAAGTTTCCTTGCTGTTCTCAGGATTATCCGGAGCCGAGTCTGCGGCCCACGTTCACGGTCCCGCTGCGCCGGGAGTCAATGCCCCTATCATCTTCCCGCTAGCACTCGGCAGCCCGATGATTAACTTTCAAATCAATCCGACTGCACAACAAGTGGCTGACCTGAAAGCTGGTATGCATTACCTGAACGTGCACAGTGCTACCTTCTCCAACGGCGAGATTCGTGGTCAGCTGCTTTGGAATCCGCTCGAGGAAGCTTCGTTTTTCGTAAAACAGCAGTATTACGATTTCCTCAGCCGCGAACCCGATCAGGGCGGATTTGATTTCTGGAGCGCTCAGATCACTCAATGCATCTCAGACGTGGAGTGTTTGCGCAACAGGCGCGTCAATGTCTCGAACGCTATTTTCTACGAGCTGGAATTTCAACAGACGGCCTCCTATGTCTATCGCTTGTATCGCGCGGCCTACGGTAACCAGCAGCCGTTTCCCAATCCCGATTTCAATCCCCTTTTTCCGGGAGAAAACCTGAAGGTCCCGAGCTACGCCGTGTTTGTGCAAGACCGCGCCCGCGTCGTCGGCAGCGCCAGTCTGGCACAGTCGCAGTTGGACCTCGCCAATGCCTTTGTGCAACGTCAGGAGTTTCTCAATAAGTATCCTGCCAGCCTCACCACGGCGGCACAGTTTGTCGATGCGGTCCTGGCCACAGTGCAGAATGAGGTTGGCGTGAACCTCACCTCAGAGCGCACTAATCTCATCAATCTCTTTAACCAGGGCGGTCGCGGCGCTGTGATGTACCGGCTGGCTGATGACAATCTCCAGACCAATCCCATCAGCAACCGTCTGTTCATCGACGCGGAATACAACCGCGCCTTCGTTGCCGCGGAGTATTTTGGTTATCTGCGTCGCGACGCAGACATCGAAGGCTTGCTCTACTGGTTGGGACAGGTGAACGGTGCCGCTCTTCGAGATACCACGAAGCAGCATGCAATGGTTTGCTCGTTCATCACCTCGAAAGAATATCAACTACGCTTCGGACCCGTTGTCGCCCGCAAAAACACT
>JBGPNE010000591.1:0-2572 GCA_041487335.1 Pyrinomonadaceae bacterium | reverse complement strand
TCCTTGGTTCTCGACGGCACTCGCGTTCGTTTGAGTGGGCAAGACTCCGGCCGCGGTACCTTTAGTCAACGGCACGCCGTTTTGTATGACACTCAGACTGGCAAATCGTGGTCGCCGCTTTCAGAACTGCGCGCTGAAGTGAGTTCAGAGGCGCGATTCGAAGTCTTTGATAGTTCACTTTCTGAGGAGGGCGTACTCGGTTTCGAATATGGCTACTCGGTTGTCGCGCAAGATGCGTTAGTGTTGTGGGAAGCTCAATTTGGCGACTTTGGAAACGGCGCCCAGGTGGTTATCGATCAATACATCGCGGCGTCTGAGGACAAGTGGAAACAGACTTCCCGGCTGACGATGCTTTTACCCCACGGCTACGAAGGACAGGGACCAGAGCACTCCAGCGCTCGTCTCGAACGATATTTACAGCTTTGCGCCGAGAACAATCTGCAGGTCTGCTATCCCTCGACACCGGCGCAATACTTCCACCTCCTGCGGCGACAGATTAGGCCGGGAATGCAACGGCCGCTGATTGTCATGACGCCTAAGAGCTTGTTGCGTCTTCCCGCCGCCACTTCCGCGATCGAGGAACTTACAAGTAGCGGATTTCAGCCGGTGATTGCCGATCGAGATGTTAAGAATTCAGGCGTGGTCGAGCGCATTGTTCTTTGCAGCGGCAAGGTCTATTACGATCTCATCGAAGCGCGGAAGAACTCTGGAGATGAGCGCGTTTCAATAGTGAGACTGGAGCAGTTTTATCCCTTTCCCGTGATGCGACTGCGCGAAGTGCTGGCGGGTTATCAAAATGCTAAGCAGCTAATCTGGGCGCAGGAAGAGCCAAAGAATATGGGTGGCTGGACTTTTATCGAACCACGACTCGAAAGATTCATGCCTGAGTGCGAACGCCCGATCTATGTCGGACGCGTTGCTTCGGCAAGCCCTGCGACCGGTTCATACACCGTTCACCAGTCCGAGCAGGCTCAACTTGTTAATGAGGCTCTGACCATCTCGTAGCCCGGGACGAGCCAACAAAGAAGGCTCGCCTGGCCGTGAACGAAATTATCACAATGCCAGCCGCTTTTAACTGAAAGACAAACCACGTAATTGCAGACGAAAAGAACAGGTGAAACCATTTTTCTCTTTACTCGCCATTACAATTTCATTTCTGATTGTTGCAGCAAACAAGTGTCCGGACGTTCTTCAATCGGCTGACGATCCTCACAGGCTCCCTGAAGAGAAGCACCTGCACAACATTAAGCAACTGACTTTTGCCGGCGAGAATGCTGAGGCCTACTTTTCGGCGGATGGCAGCAGACTGATCTTCCAGTCAACCCGCGATGGACGTCAGTGTGACCAGATCTACACAATGAGTGTCAACGGCTCGAACGTGAAAATGATTTCGACAGGACAGGGTCGGACGACTTGCTCGTATTTTTTCCCCAATGGTGAACGAATTCTCTATTCCTCCACGCATCTGGGCGGAAAGGAGTGTCCGCCGAGACCTGACTTCTCGCAAGGGTACGTTTGGGCCGTCTATCCCTCTTTCGACATTTTCACGGCGCGTCCGGATGGTTCTGATCTGAAACAGCTAACTAACTCGCCGGGCTACGACGCGGAGACGACGATCTCAAAGGACGGCAAGCTTGTCTTCACCTCGATGCGTGATGGTGATCTGGACATTTATACGATGGATGCCAGCGGTAAACATGTTCGCCGTTTGACCAATGAACTTGGGTACGACGGTGGGCCATTCTGGTCTTACGACGGCAAGCAGATCGTCTATCGCGCCAACCATCCGCAAACGGAAAAAGAGAAGAGCGATTATTTGAGTCTGCTCAAACAAAATCTGATTCGTCCAACAACGTTGGAAATCTGGGTCATGAATGCCGATGGGTCCAATAAGCGGCAGGTTACACATAACGGTAAGGCCAGCTTCGCGCCTTACTTTTTTCCCGACGGCAAACGAATAATCTTTGCATCTAATATGGCGGATCCCAAGGGTCGCGATTTCGATCTCTACATGATTAACGTAGACGGTTCAGGGCTCGAAAGAATCACCTACAACGACACTTTTGATGGGTTTCCGATGTTTTCGCCAGACGGCAAGAAACTAGTATTCGCCTCAAACCGCAACGCGAAGACGCGCGGCGAGACGAATGTGTTTATTGCCGATTGGAGGGAATGAGCAAGAGGTCTGGACGGCAACTTCTTTTGAACAAGCTGCGGTGCGAGACAGAGAGCTGGGGTTGTACGCTGGAGCGGCCCAGAAGCTCGGAGGAAACTCAAGAATATCTATTTGTCGCGCTGCGGGAAAGATAAGGAATTATCCAATGAAAAGCAGACTATTCCAACGCACTTCTTTCTTCGTAATTTTGGTTGCTGCGATCTCCGCGGCGGTTCTCGCTCAGCAACAACAAGCGCTTCAGATTTCTCCCAGCGTAGATCGACTGCGACAGCACGTCAGCTATCTTGCCTCCGATGCACTCGAAGGCCGGCGCACCGGATCGCCGGGCGCCAATGATGCAGCACACTACATCGCGGGCGAGTTTTCGCGGCTGGGTTTGAGACCCGCCACGCAAAT
>JBGPNE010000590.1:0-2575 GCA_041487335.1 Pyrinomonadaceae bacterium | reverse complement strand
CTCATGGATGGTGATGATGTTTGGATGATTCAACGATGAGGCAGCACGTGCTTCCTGCTGAAAGCGACGCACGCGATCCGTGTTCCTGGTGAACTCAGCAGGCAGCAGCTTGAGCGCGACCTTGCGCCCGAGCGTCATATCGTGAGCCAGAAAAACTTGTCCCATGCCACCAACACCGAGTGGCGAGATGATTCGGTAGTGGCTGATTGTTTCCCCGGTCGTCATTCCGGCTTGTGGGCTTCCCCGATCAGCAGCAACTCCACGCGCCTCAACTTCCATCGCCGGATTCTCGATGAAGCTTCCTGCCTCCTCATGAGCAGCAAGGAGTTTTTCGAGCTGCCGACGCAGTGATTCGTCACCGGCGCAGGCTTCATCAAGAAATGCAGCACGCTCGCGAGGCGCGCGCTCCAGCGCATCGTGAAAGAGTTGATCGAGTTGTTGCCAGCGTTCAGGCTTCATTAAGTGAGTTGTAAAGCCAGGCCTTTGCCATTCTCCATTCGCGCATAACGGTTACGGCGGAAACATCCAGCGCCTCTGCGGTCTCCTCAACACTCAAACCACCGAAGAAGCGCAACTCGACCACCTTGCTCTTGCGCGCGTCGATCGCGGCTAAACGGACCAGCGCTTCATCCAACGCAACCAGATCTTCATCGCTACCACCGGAGACGATCAATGCCTTATCCAACGAGACCCTTTGGGCGCCGCCACCGCGCTTGAGGTACTGCCGACTTCTCGCGTGGTCCACCAGAATGTGACGCATCAAGGTCGCGGCCAGAGCAAAAAACTGAGTGCGGTTCTTAAACTTCACGCGCTTTTGATCAATCAGCTTCAGGTAAGCTTCATTTACCAGTGCCGTTGTTTGCAGGGTGTGTCCGGGCCGCTCTCCTTTCATGTAATGATGAGCCAAGCGGTGCAGTTCCCCATGCACGAGGGGTGTCAGCTTTTCCAGGGCAGACTGGTTCCCTTCGCTCCAAGATACCAACAGTTGCGTCACCTTTGCGGTGGAGGACGAAGGGGATGTCATGTCCTTTTCTTCTTTCATCTGAATCTGGTGCCACTGGGAGAAACTAAGCAGTAGCAAGGTGACGAGACCAACTCCGGAGTGCCGCCGATTATACACTCCTCGGAGTCTTGGCGAAGAAAGTTTTTCCTTACTCTCGTTCACCTGAAGGAGCGCAGTTCACAGCATCGCACCGGGATTGTTCCACGCTTCTGTGAACCCGACCGGACCACCTTTGATAGGTCTTGATCCCACTTCTCGCTTGTAGAGGTGAAGGCAGCCCGAAACTCAGATTCATCCGGCTGTCGAAGCAACCTTGAAACTTCAAGGTACGGCAGAGGTGTGCGATGAGACGACATAGGTTTCTGTTAGTGACAGCCTTCTTGATAACCGCGGAAATTGTCGCGCCCAACTTGACGGCAAACGCTCAGCCGAAAGCAGTCGACCTGACGGCCAAAGGCAACAATGCGATCAGCGAGGCGCGCTTGACGCCGGTGGCGCATAGAAGAGCTGAGCCACTCGAGCAGGCCTTTCAGGACGCGATCAGCATCCTGTCAAAGAACAACTCGTGTAGCCGATTCTTTGGCGACACGAAGGCAGCGGCGGAAGTCTTGAGCCGGCTCGCTACTCAATTTCAAATCCATCTGCTTCGCGACAGCAGGACCGGGATTAAGATGTCCGGCAACTTCACTTCCTTCGGCCAGACAGAAAAGCTCGGCGGATATCGTCTGTTCGCCGCCGCGACAATCAATACGCGCGGCCCGTTCTTGAAGGCCAAGGTGTTTTCAGCAGAGCCCTATGTGCCCCCCGTCGGCAGCTTTCTTCCAAACACCAGAGAAGCGCGGGTACTCATGCTGCTGCATGAACTGGCTCACCTGGTAAAAGGCCAGAACGGAAGCTGGCTTATCCCCGACGATGGCAATGCGCCAGCGCTTAGTAAGCAGAACACCGCACTCATCGAGTCTCAATGCAGAACGCAAATTCTATCGCTTTCACAAAAAGCTGACGAACGGCTTGTGTGGAACACAATTCTGTGGCGAAGCAATTGGTCGTGACCAGTTCCATTTAGCAAGAATGGTCCTCCGGTGCGCTTCCACCGCGGCCTTTAGAAAAGTTCAAAAGGAGATGTTATGCAAGTTCAAACCTGTAAAAGACTGATCATGCTGAGTGTGCTTGGCGTGCTCACAACTGTTTCCGCCCACGCACAATACGTCAAACCGTTTAGGGTGACGATCCCCTTCAACTTTTACGTTGGAGGCAAGGCTCTTACTGCCGGCCAATACACGGTAGGACGCGGCTCGGAAACAACGGCTGAGGCAATAGTGCTACGCGGAATAGATGGCAGCGGGGGTGTCTTTGTCCTGACCAGAGGGATTCAAGCTGACGAAGTACAGCTAGAGTCAAAACTGGTCTTTCGCCGGTATGGAGACCAATATTTTCTTGGTGAGATCTGGACCTTCCAAAGGAACTCGGGGCGCGAATTGCCAATCTCGCGCAGGGAGCGTTTGATCAAGGAAGAAAACGCCAGGCTTGGCGCCAGCTCCGAAAAAGTCGCAGTACATGGCGACCAACGAT
>JBGPNE010000589.1:0-2597 GCA_041487335.1 Pyrinomonadaceae bacterium | reverse complement strand
CTGGCGAGGCGTTAAGGTAGAAGCGTGAACCGGAAACCGTGAACCATAGCCAGAAGTTTCCATTTACCATTTACCATTTACCATTAAGATCATAGGAGCGACGAAGATGGCGGTGGTATTGGCCGGTGGCTGCCGCGTGAGCCAGATGAGGGAAGGCACCCCGCTTGTTAACGGCACCCTAAGCATCTGGCATCAGATCGGACGCGAAGTGGGCGCACAGGCAATTTCACTGCGTATTCTGGAGTTTGCTCCTGGCTTGTCGCCCGGGATAACTAACAACGATTGTGATGATGCTTTGTACGTTCTTGAGGTGCCGGATGCTCAGGCGACAGTTTTCATAGATGGTTCGTCATATCCCATTACCTCAGACAGCGGCATCTATCTCAAGCCGGGAGAGACGTTAACAGTTAGCAATCCCGGCGCCCGACCGCTCTGCCTAATTAGCTCGCAGTGTCCCGAACCGGAGTCGGAGTCGGAGTTCGGACCACCGCTAACATCCCCCCTGCTCGAGGCAAAGCAACCGCCGCGACCCCCCATCGTTCGTCTCGTTGACCGCGAAGCTGTCCCCACTGCCGATCGTTGGTATCGCGTGTTGGTTGACGAAGAACTGGGAAGCATGCAGGTCACGCAATTTGTCGGCTCGATCCCACCCGGGCGGGCGCCAGACCATTTCCACAATTACGAGGAAGTGCTCTTCATTCTGCGCGGCACTGGGCGCATGTGGGCTGCCGAAACAAACACTTCGATAGCCCCGGGTTCGTGCGTGTACTTGCCAAGGGGACAGGTCCATTGCGTGGAAAATACCGGTAGCGATGAGCTGCGGCTGCTGGGAGTGTTCTATCCGGCTGGAAGCCCGAGCGTGAGGTATGAAAGTTCCTAGGATCCAAAATCGCGAATGTCCTTGAAAGGTATTTCTCGGTCACTGAAATCCGGTCGATAGTAATAGGCTGCGTTGTCAAACTCCTGCATCCAGCCTTCTTCCATTCCCAATTCATCGAGCGCGGAAAGCGTACGCAGCCATTCAGACTCGGTGACGCGCCGCGACAACAGAATGTATCTCTGATTCAATCCAGCCTGATTAGTCGGGTAATACTGGGCCATCATTGAAACTGCCACTCGCGGACTGAGCGCATCTCGAATCCATTCGAGCGATTCGCGCACGCCCGCAATGTCGTTTGGCAAAACCAGTAGACGGATGACCAGTCCGCGTTTCAATAGTCCGTCTTCATCAACGACCAAGTCGTCACCCGTTTGACGGTACATTTCAGCGATTGCCAGGCGCGCGTGCTGTTTGTAATCCTTCACTTTTGAATAGAGATAACCGGCCTCGCTCTCTGCATACTTCAGGTCCGGAAGATAGACGTCGACGATGCCAGCGAGCAGACGCAGCACTTCCACGGAATCGTAGGCGTTTGTGTTGTAAACAATGGGTAAACGCAATCCCTGCTGGGCCGCCAGTAGAATGCCGCGGGCCATCTGCGGCGCAAAATGTGTTGGCGAAACAAAGTTGATGTTATGACAGCCGAGCGACTGCAGCTCAAGCATCATCTCAGCCAGTCGCTCATGCGTGACTTCGTTTTTGATCTGATCTTTGTGTGTTTGCGAGATTTGGTAATTCTGACAGTATACGCAGCGTAGATTGCAGTTGCCAAAGAAGATGTTGCCGGCGCCGCGTGTCCCCACCAGCGCGGGTTCTTCACCGAAATGAGGAGTGTAGGACGAGACGATTGGCCGTCGCCCTGAATAGCAGGCAGCAATCTCATTCTTAAGTCGATTGTTAAAGCAATCACGCGGGCATACCGTGCAGCGCTCAAGCAGCGCTTCGAGCCTTTGAACACGCTGCTGTAGCTCGCCCGTCTGCAATAGCCCAAGATAGGAAGCTTTATGCGTCTGACACCCGACAGCCGACACCTGATACCTGCCTTTATTCATGTCGCCGAAAATGAACGAAATGCGGTTTATGCTGTTCGACAATCTCGGCGGTTGCCACCCTCTTAGTCTGGCGCCAGACGTAATCCATCTCCGCATGAATGGTGCTGAGCGCCAGCCGCGCTTCAAATATGAGAAGCATGCTGCCGTAAAAAAGGAAGCATGCTCCGGCGATACCAAATATCACTGGCACGATAGTGTAGCGCGGCTTGTCGGCGAGTGCCACGACGCCCATCGCCACACTTGTGGCCACAAACATCCCCAGCCCGAGGTAAAAGGCCACCATCGAACGTTGCAGGATGCGCGCGCAGCTTGTCAGTTTGTCTAACTGGTCAAAAATCACAAGCCTTTCTCTCGTTCGAGCTGTCCCTATCGCCCGGTGTCTTTGACATGTTATAAGGATTAATCCTACACAGAGCAACTGTAGCGAGCGTGTGTTATGCTCGCGCCCGTCTTGTCTTGACTCATCGCCTGATCATCTACTTTTACTGGGACCGCGGACATCTCGTCCGCCATGAACGCAACCGGCGCGAAGCGAAGTTTAGTGCTTCTATCGTGAGAAATTGAGGCATGCCCACAACTGAGTATCACTTCATCGATAAATGGAGAGTTGCAGGCGACGTGAAAGAGGTCGCCGACATCATTGAGGACGCGCTCAGTCTGCCGCG
>JBGPNE010000588.1:0-2608 GCA_041487335.1 Pyrinomonadaceae bacterium | reverse complement strand
CCCATGGCGAAGACTTTGCTGACTCAGCCGCCCATTCTGGAGTTCCTTATGAGCCACTGCTGCAAAAGATCATTACTGTTGGGTTGAACTATCGTCCGGCGGCGACGTAGATGTGATTGAAAGTAGAGTTGAAGGAGTTGAATAGGAGGGCGCAAGCTGAAAACGTATGCAAGAGACTTTGACGCCGAAGATGGAAGCACCGAGTTACGAGGATGTCTTGCGGGCGCGCAAGCAGATCTCTCCTTACCTTTTGCGCACGCCTTTGCACGAATACCCGGCGCTCAACGATCTCGTCGGCACGCGAGTCTTCATCAAACACGAGAACCATCAACCAACCTGTGCGTTCAAAGTTCGGGGCGGTATTAACTTGATCTCACAATTGAGCGCTGAAGAGCGCGGTCGCGGAGTGATCGCCGCTTCCACTGGCAACCACGGGCAGTCGGTCGCTTACGCGGCTCGATTGTTTGGCATTGACGCACGCATCGTCGTGCCGGAAAAAGCAAATCCGGGAAAAGTCGCTTCAATGCAAGGAATGGGCGCGGTGGTTATTTTCCATGGCGCAAACTTTGACGAAGCACGTCCGTACTGCGAAGCGTTGGCCGTGGAGCAGGGATTCCGCTACGTCCACTCTGCCAACGAGCCACTGCTGATTGCGGGTGTGGCCACCGAGGCGGCCGAGATGCTCGAAGACCAGCCCGATCTCGAAGTCATTATCGTTCCAGTCGGCGGCGGCAGCGGCGCGGCCGGAGCCTGTATCGTAGCGCGAGAAATCAATCCAGCGATTCGCGTCATCGGCGTTCAATCGGAGGCTGCGCCCGCGAACTACGAGTCCTGGCGCCAGCGCAAGCTGGTCGTGGCGGCAAACACTACGTTGGCGGAAGGATTGGCAACAGGCACCGCATTCATTCTGCCGCAGTCGATTCTTTGGGAAATGCTGAGCGACTTCGTGTTAGTGAGCGACCACGAAATCCTGTGCGCGATGGCCTGGATGATCGAGCGCGCGCACAGTCTCGCCGAAGCCGCGGGCAGCGCGGCATTGGCCGCGGCGTATCTGCTTCGTGATGAGTTGCGTGGTAAGAAAGTTGGACTCGTCTGCTCAGGCGGCAATGCGACACCGGCGCAAGTACGACTGGCTCTTGATACCGTAAAGAACGACTAGCCGAAGCGTTATCAGATCTCGGAAACCTGCGGCGATTAGATGTTTGCAGTAGTAAAGACTGAGAGCACTGAATCGTTGTTTCGCATCGCTTGTAAGGAGAACTTGCCCCGTGACACTCGCACTTACCCTGATCTTTGCCCTGAACCTATACCGAAACCTTGCGCGCGCTCGCGCTTAATCCGCTCCCTCGTCCCCGCAGTTAGAGCTAAGATCCTGGATTAGCTACCTTCAGATTGACCGTTTTGTGTTTTGTGACGGGACACTTCCTCAGTGTTGGCTCGGCTCCTCAAAGTTGCGGCAATGGAATTGTGATTCCTTTCCGGTCGCATTCAACTGACCGCAGGTGAGTTATCACGAAACAGTCACATTGCTTCTTGTGAAGGGTCTGATTGGCATGTAAAATCCGACTCGAATTACCCTCCTCACGCAAGGAAGAAAAACTAGTTCAGAAATTCGTTCAGGTAGAAAGCGGCCCTCTTACTATGCTTTTAAGAAAAACGTTCCCCTGTGCGCTAGTCGTATGCTGTGCGCTCGGTCTTAGTTCACTCTCGACATTTGCGCAGAATGCGCGGCCTCGACAAATCTCGCAAGCCCTGAAGACCAATGACACATCAAGCCGGGGAGATGATCCGGTAATCATTTCGGTCGCCGACAACGATGAGGCCCGTGCCGTTGAAGAAGCGAAACCGATCAGAACTCTCATTACGAGCAGCAGTTCGACCCTGCCGAGATTCCAGCAATTAATCTCCGGCGCGATCGATGAGCGCCTGGGCTCGCATTATCGCTGGGGTGGAACCGGCCCAAACACGTTCGATTGCTCCGGTTTTGTTTGGGCTACTTTTCATTCAGTGGGAATCGATTTTGAAAGAGCCAGCGCGCGGACTCTATGGGGGCGCTTTGAAGCTCCGGCTCCGGCGGAACAATTCAAGTTTGGAACACTCGTTTTCTTTAGTGGGCTAACGCACGTCGGGATCGTAGCCGACGAGCACGGTTTCTATCATGCCTCGCGACACCACGGTGTGGTCTACGCTCCTTTCAACGATTACTGGCTCTCTCGCATCGACGGGTTTCGTCGCGTGCCCTTGCCGGCGCAGCTACAACGAACCGACTAGTCCAGCCACTGAACCGATAAGAATGAAAAGGCCGGCGCCCGGAATCATCCGCGCCGGCCTTTGAATTTGCTGGCCTGCTGACCTACTTTGTATTCAGGATGCCTGGAACAAAACCGGCCCGATGCTCTGCGTCGCGCGCGTCCCAGACTACAACGATCTTGTCTACTGCGACGTAGCACAGCTTGTTGTCGCTATCTTTGAGATGCAACACGCCATCTTCGATCTTGACAACCTCTCCGCGCAGGCTGGAAGCGCCGCCGCAATAGACATCGATCTTGCGCCCGATCATTTTTGAAAGAAATTCTTGCATTCACCTGGCTCCCGTTGCAGCGCGAAT
>JBGPNE010000587.1:0-2619 GCA_041487335.1 Pyrinomonadaceae bacterium | reverse complement strand
TGCGGAGAATGCCTTGCCTTACATCGACCGCAGCGTTGATGTTGTCACCGTCTCGTCGTCTGATCCTGCGGTTCTGACAGAGGCTCATCGCGTTGCCAGGCACGCGGTCGTAAGATTCGCTGGCAATCAATGTGGCGCGGAGAACGTTTACAAACTTGCCGTAGATTGGAAGTCAGATGAAACTGCCGCCGAATTGCCTACCACTTCTATCGTCATTCCCTGTTACAACCAGATAGCCTATACAGAGGCTTGTTTGTCCTCTTTGCAAGAAACACTGCCGCGCAATTTCAGAGGTGAGATCATAGTCGTTGATGATGCTTCGACTGACGAAACGCCTGCGCGTCTAAAACAATGGTCGCGCATAGATAAGCGCGTGAAAGTAATTCGCAATCGAAAGAATTCAGGCTTTCTATTGAGCATCCGTCGCGGAGCGCGCGCGGCGACCGGCGAGATTCTGCTCTTCCTAAATAACGACACGGTGATGCTGCCCGGCTGGCTGCCGCCGCTGTTGCTCATCTTCCGCGACTTCCCGGATGCGGGAGCCGCCGGGGGCAAGCTCATTTTCGCCGATGGCACGCTTCAAGAAGCCGGAGGCGTAGTATTCCGGGATGGCTCGGCAGCTAACTTTGGCCGGGGCGATTACGAAATCAACGCGCTGCTGTACAGCTTCGTGCGCGAAGTTGATTACTGCTCAGGAGCGCTGCTGGCAACTCGGCGCGCTCTCTTCAAAGAGCTTGGGGGCTTTGATACTCGTTACCAACCAGCCTATTACGAAGACACTGATTATTGCTTTAAGGTCCGCGAGAAGGGCTATCGAGTCTATTATCAGCCTGAAAGCGTCATCATCCATCTGGAAGGCATCAGCTCCGGCACGGATTTCAGCCGCGGCGTGAAGCAGTATCAGGTCGTCAACCAGGAGAAGTTTCTTGAGAAATGGAGCGACACGCTGAAGCGGCAGCCGGCGCGCCCGGACTACTCCGATCTGGCGGCCTGGAGAGCTTTAGCAATACACAGTGAAATAGAGGGAGTTGAAAAACCATGAATGCCAAGCGCGCCCTGGTTTGTGCGTATTGCCCGCCGCAAACCGATCGCGATAGTGGCTCGCGGCGTGTGTTTGATCTGATCGCCTTCTTGCGGGAAGCAGGATGGACGGTGAGCTTCGTGTCATCGAATCCGATGAGTGACGTGCGCTACGCAAGAGCGCTTCAGCAACGTGGAGTGCCAGTTTATGACGGCCCCCTCGCTTCTATCGAAGAACTGCTCGCCACGATCCACTTCGATCTCGCACTCGTCGCTTTTTGGCCAATTGCCGAGCTTTACTTGCCGGTCATGCGGAGGGTGTCGCCTTCTACACGGGTGATTGTGGACTCAGTCGATCTTCATTTCCTACGTGATGCACGGCGCGTTTTTCATGAATCAACAGGCGAGGGAGTTTCCAGCCTGCTTGATTCTGAATACGCCTCTCAAATGATCGGAGAAATGAATGTCTACGCGGCGGCGGACGCAGTCTTGACCGTCTCACAGAAAGAAGCCGATCTGATTAACGACTTGATCGGCGATTCAAGGCTCGCCTACACCGCGCCCGATAGCGAAGACCTGGGGCTTTCAACGATCCCCTTTGCAGAGCGCAGAGGGATTCTATTCGTAGGAAGCTATCAACATCTCCCCAACGTCCAGGCGGTCGAGTACCTTTGCAAAAAGATATTGCCTCGCCTCGATCCGGCGATCCTGGATGAACATCCGGTCTACATTGTTGGCAATGACCTCAACGAAGCCGTGCGCGAGTACGGTCGCGGACTGCCACAGATACGAATGGTCGGTTGGGTTCCAGCGGTGGCTCCTTACTTCGAGCAGGCCCGGATCACAGTGCTGCCACTGCTATATGGTGCGGGGACGAAAAGGAAGATGGTTCAAGCTTTGATGATCGGCACTCCTACCGTGTCCACCGGCATAGGCGCTGAAGGCCTGGACTTGCGAGACGGCGAGCACGTTCTAATCGCGGATGATGAAGTGTCTTTCGCAGACTCGATAGTACGGTTGCTTAAAGATCAAAAACTTTGGCATCGCCTGGCGCGCAACGGTCGGGCCCACATCAAAAAAACTCACAGTCGGGAAGCAGCGCGAGCACATCTCATGCAGTCGATCACAGATGTGCTTGCAAAAGAGCCGAAGCCCGCGATGCTTGCGGAATCCGGTGTGAAACTTTATCAGCAGAGGCTGAAATACCAGTACTACCAGCAAGTCATGCGTCCGGTTCGGCAAATCGTCCGCAGCGTGTTGCCTCGCGAGGCGACGGCCATAGTTGTGGGCGAGGGCGGCAATGAGTTGCTTAGACTGGAAGGGCGAAAGGCATGGCATTTTCCGCAAACTGAGAATGGCGCGTATTCGAGCGACTATCCTGTTGACAGCGCAGCAGCGAAAAGGCAGCTAGAGGCGTTAATAAAACGAGGAGCCGAGTATTTGGTTTTTCCAAGCCCGGTACTATGGTGGCTCGATCACTACAAAGAATTCCGGCAGCATCTGGAGAGACATTATCGAGAGGTCGTGCGTCAGAAAGATGCTTGTCTGATCTATTCGCTGTGCGAATCGCCTGGTGAAGACCCGCATCCCCTGGATGCA
>JBGPNE010000586.1:0-2620 GCA_041487335.1 Pyrinomonadaceae bacterium | reverse complement strand
AGGCACTCCGACGAGAAAAAATGGTCATGTCACCCGATACCCGATCGCAAATCGCAGCATATCTGACGGCCTCTTCCGGAACTGGGACAGCAATAACCGTTTAACTGAATTTGATACAAAGCTAGTAACAACTGGGCGCACGAATTACTTTGGTCAATTAAAGAGGTCTGATGATAAGCGCGCAAAATGGCTGAGACACCCCAAGCCCTCGGGAATTTCCCCAGGCAAATTATCCTGGCAGAAATTCCTGGCTGATTGATCAAAGCGACATAATGATACCAGCTCTCAAATTCAATAAAGACGTAGTCGTCGATGATCTAAGTCACCCGTTCGATGGACATAAAGGTACCGCGGATGAGAGGCATGAGATGGCGCTGCTAGCCTTCAGCCACACTCCTATTGAACATCAGTTATACGAAAGGATGCGCGCTGCAACGCTTACTGCAGGAACCCGAATCGGGGCCTTCAGTGCGCGTCACTTGATGATACTTACGGGATTAAATTGCTACAGCACGATCAGGCGCGGTCTGTTAGGTCTGCAGAGCAAGCTGAGCATTGAGCATCACAAGGTCGCAGGCGACTACGTGCCCCAACAGTCTGCATCCGTGTATTACATTTTCACCCCTGCTGAAATTTTAAACCGGCGTCGCTCCGCAAACATCTCGCCGTACCCCAAAGAGATCAGGGCTTGTGAAGGAAACATCGCGTTCGGCTCCGTAATCGAACGCATTATCGAGCGTGACAATTTGAGCCGCCGCGAAGCGCAGGTGGCGCTGTGCTGTATCGAGGGATTAACAAATGCTGAAATCGCCGACCGGCTCTGCATTAGCGAAGATACGGCGAAGACACACCTCCGGCATGTTTTCGCTAAGTGTGGCGTGAGGCGCCGGACCGAGTTGATTTCGCGCCTGGTCGGAATGAAAGGCTAAACGCGTCCTTTCGGAAATTATCTATGAGTTCGAACGCTACTAAAACTGAGGAAGTTGCCATGAGAGTAAACACTGCCCCACTTAGTTCAATCAATCTTCGGGGGCCGAGGTTAACAAGGCCGGTAATGCTTGCTGCACTTCTGGTTGGGTCGATCGTCGGCGCTGCCGCACAACAGCAGCCCGCACTCCAGAACTCCGCAAATGGATCCGCGGCTCCTCCCGTCACCGCGCGAGATAGCGCAGCGGACGAACGCTACCGTATTGGTCAAGGGGACGTTCTGGAGATACGGGTGCGCAAGAGTCCCGAGTTGTCGCTTGATGCCGTAAAGATTGATCAGCGCGGAATGATTCATATACCGATGGTAGACGAGCCGATAAGAGCCGCCTGTCTCACGGAGGCAGAACTCGCCGAGCAAATCAACAAGATCTACCTCGAATACAAGACTCAGCCGGACGTGAAAGTATATATCAGAGAATACAACGCTCAGCTCGTCTCGGTAATCGGTGCTGTAAACACGCCGCAGCAGTTCAAGATGCAGCGTCGGGCTCGACTGCTGGAAGTATTGACACTTGCCGGCGGCCCTAAAGAAGAGACCGCTAGCAACGCCATCACAATCACGCACGCTCCTGACGCTCCTTTGTGTGGTTCTTCGGATTCAGCGTCCGCGGACTTGACCTCGACATACTCTTTGAGTGCGACGCTCAGCGGAGACGAGAAGGCTAATCCGTTCGTTCGTCCTGGCGACATTATCAAAGTGCCCGAGGCCAAGCTCGCTTACGTTGTCGGCAACGTCATTAGGCCGTCTGCAATCCCGCTCAAGGATCCGATCACCGCATCGCGAGCAATCGCGATGGCCGGAGGGACCATGCTTGACAGCAGAACCAACCATGTCCGTATCACACGGCAAGTGCCGGGCAGCACGCAGCAGACAGAGCTCTTCATCGACCTTGTGGCGATACAGAAGCACCAGGCCGAAGATGTGTTGCTCCAGGTCGGCGACATCGTCGAGGTGCCGACGGCGAGTGGGAAAAGAGTGCTCCGGGCCATTATGAACACTGTTATTCCCTCCATAACTAGACGGGGAATGTACTGATGCGACCAACCCCCTGAACTGACCTTTTCTTGCTGAATCACCGAGCTTGTTCTTTTGAGGGAATCTTATGAACGATATGAAATTAGTAAAACTCGCTAATACCCTAACCCGTAACCTCGAGAAAGCGCCGGAACGACTAGCCGAACTACCCTTTACGGGTTACCGGTACGGTCTGGACGCGCCAGAGGAAGAGGGACAACTGAGAGACTATTGGCGTGCTGTCCGCAAACGCAAGTCGCTGGTGATCGGCGTCGTTGTCCTCTTAACGGTCTTGGCGACTATCTACATGGTTCAAAAGCCAAACGAGTATGAAGCTCAGGCGCGTATCCAGGTTGATCTGGAAAGAGTCAATCCTGCCCTTGGCGCCTCGAAAGACAGCCCCATCATCGTCGGCAACGCGACTACAGATCCCGCTTACTTCAACACCCAGGTTCAAAACTTCACGGCGTCTGGACTTCTTCGCCAGGTCGTCAAGAAGCTTGATCTTGAACACACGAAGGATCTGGTGACCCTGCCTGTTGAGTCGTATGAGGCCGGATCATCCTGGGAGAATCTACGGAACCTTCTTGGGCTGCGAAGCAAGACGAAGCAGGCAGT
>JBGPNE010000585.1:0-2631 GCA_041487335.1 Pyrinomonadaceae bacterium | reverse complement strand
CGATGATCGAAGGAAGTTTTAAGAACATGTCGTGGAAGTCAGTAGCGGCAGGTAAGAGCCAGTGCGACTCCCGCAACAACAGAAAACCTAAGGATGAAAGATGCACCAGGGAAGTTCTCCTTTCCGAGATTTAGAGCTTGAAAAGAGGAACTATAAGCTGGAGGCGGCAATAACGAGCAGGGAGTTCCAGTAAGCAGGAGTTTGAGCTTTAGCATGAGTAAGCTCGAAAAGAACAACCTGAAGGTGAAAGTCTAAACACAAAACGCGGCCAACACGGGCCGCGGTTTCAAAAAATAAAACTGGCGGAGATGACAGGATTCGAACCTGTGAAGGGCTTTTGACCCTTAACGGTTTAGCAAACCGCCGCCTTCAGCCACTCGGCCACATCTCCGCGCCGCCCTGAGGGCGAAAACTCATTCTAGTCGGCGGTCGCGGATTGTCAAGATGAGGGAACCCGCGGCACTGGTACAGTTTGTCACGCGGCAGCGGAGTGGAAGTTTAATTCTGTGCCGCGAGTTTACGAAACTGCATCAGTACCGAACCCGCGAACCGCTGTCCCCAGCGAGGCAGCGCGGGGTCCCCGGCCGAGCATCTCGGCTGGGGCGCCATACCCGCTGGGGTGTAGTAACCCGAACCTGTCGTTCCTGGTGTAACTTTTCTTGAGCCGTCAAGTTTAGTGCAGACCTGGGTGAGCATGGCTTACAATGAATGCAAGTGTGGAAGAAACTGTCTGAGAGCAGATGGACCGGCTATTTGGTAGCGGCACTAGCAAGCGCTACGGTGACAGCCTTGCTTAAGCTGTTGGGTGGAGGGATCAACCCCACAACCGTAGCCCTGGCGCTGTTGCTTGTAGTGCTTTTCGTTGCTACTGCCTGGGGTTCTCGTCCGGCCGTTGTCGCCTCACTTCTTGGCGTAATCTGCTTCAACTTTTTCTATCTTCCACCCGTTGGCACACTCACGATAGAAGATCCGGATAACTGGATCGCCCTTTTTGCCTTTCTGGTTACGGCAGTGACCGCGGGCCAGCTCTCGGCGCGAGCAAAGAGGCGGGCAGAAGAAGCCAATGCTGCACGTCGTGAGGTTGAGCGTCTGTACCAGGAGCTGCAAGACACGTTTGAAAGATCAAGTCAGGCGCAGGCCCTCAAACAAAGCGAAAAGCTCAAATCAGCATTACTCGATGCTGTTACTCATGACTTGCGCACGCCACTGACATCTATCAAAGCATCTGTAACGACTTTGCTGGAAGAACTCAAAGCAAAAAGCGAGGATGAAGAATCGGTGAAGCTCGATGCTGAAGGACGCAAGGAGATGCTCGAAGTAATAAATGAGGAGGCAGACAGGCTCGACCGCTTCATCGAAGGGTTGATGGAGCTTGCACGCATCGAGGCCGGTGAAATGCAGCTACGAAAGCAGTGGGGATCGGTTGAAGAGATTATCCAGGCAGCACTAAAGCGCGCCGCGCCTCTTACTCGCCAGCATCGAATGGAAGTGTGGCTCGATGACGAATTGCCCTCGGTGCGAGTCGACGAACGGGCTATGGTTGAAGTTATCTACACACTGCTCGATAACGCCGCAAAATACTCGCTGCCCGACACAAGCATCCGTGTTCAAGCCAGATCGGGCCACGACGGAACGGTGAAGCTTTTAGTGGAGGACGAAGGCCCGGGAATTCCTGTCGATCTGCGTGAGCGCGTCTTTGATAAATTCTTTCGCGCAATACGAGATGGTGATGCGAGTAGGATTAAACCGTCGGGGACTGGAATGGGCCTTGCGATAGCGAAGGGTATTGTTGAAGCTCATGGTGGACGAATCTGGATCGAGGATGGCAGCCGGGGCCCTGGAACGAATGCGGTGGTTGTGCTGCCAACGGGTGATTAAGAAGCTGCCTCCGCTCTGGCTCTGCTAAGCTGGACAACTGAGTTTGGGATTGTCTCTCCTTTATATCAAGCAGCGGTTGCGGAAAATGAGAGAAAAGCAGCGCGTTCTTATAGTTGATGACGAGCCGCAGATTGGCCGCGTGATGCGCACAAGTCTATCGACGCATGGCTTCGATGTGCGAGTAGCTGCTGATGGTGAGGCTGCGCTCGACCTCTTTAATGATTGGCGCCCGTCGCTGGTAATTACGGATCTCTCCATGCCAAATATGGGAGGAATCGAGTTTTGTCGCCGGCTACGGTTGCTCTCCCAGGTTCCCATCATCGTCCTTTCTGTGAAGAGCGAAGAGAAGGTCAAGGTCGAGGCCCTGGATGCTGGCGCCGACGATTATGTGACGAAACCTTTCGGCATGGATGAGCTACTCGCGAGAGTACGCGCAGCTCTCAGGCGCATTTCAGACCAATCAGACAAGAAATCAGCGCTTATCGAGCTGGGCGATTTTCGTGTTGATCCGGAAGCCCACAAAGTTGCGTTGAAAGGTCGTGAGATTCACCTGACACCCAAGGAGTTTGAATTGCTGGTCTATCTGGTCCAACATTCCGGTACGGTGCTCACTCATCATAAGCTACTTGGCGCAATCTGGGGCGGCAATTACACAGAGCAGACTGAATACTTGCGCGTCTTCATCGGTCAGTTAAGAAAGAAGATTGAAGCTGATCCTGCCAATCCAAAATACATTCTCACCGAACCGTGGAT
>JBGPNE010000584.1:0-2650 GCA_041487335.1 Pyrinomonadaceae bacterium | reverse complement strand
ATGAAGTGCTGACCATCTTGCTCACCAATCTCATAAATGGTCAAAATATAGGGATGATTGAGACTTGAGGCAGCGTACGCCTCACGCTCGAAGCGCTGCAGGCGGACTTTGTTTTGGGTGAATTCAGCAGGGAGAAGTTTGACGGCGACCTGTCGGCGGAGGCTGGAGTCATAAGCGAGGTAAACTTCGCCCATCCCGCCCTTGCCGATGGGAGAGCGGATCTCATAGCGACCAAGACTTGTACCGCGGAGGATGGCCAAGGAGCAGTTATCCTAGAAGGTGTTCGATCGACACTATTCTAACACCGGTATTACGCTAGCAGGCCTTGAGATATCTGCAGAGGAGGCAAGAACTGAGTCGCCGACAAGACTTCGGCGGAGAATGCGGGCTGGTATGTAATCTCGGCAACGCTCATGCCTGCATTCTATTCCGTTCTTTTCAAAACCGCCATTGAGTCCAGAAGACGGTAGTGCTCCGTTAGTTGGAGCCCGCGCAGCTGGCGACAGAAGGGAGCGGGGCCCCCACGCGGGCAGCCCGCGTGGGGTGCTAGGAGCATCTAAGGAGCACAATGAAGGAGCCCCCGGTCACGCAGATTCGACCCCGCCGAGCCGCCACTGTCTGTTGCATCACCGCAAACTGCTGGGATACGCTCCAGCGCTCCATTTTGAGATCCCTTGCACCAGTAATCTTGAACGTCAACAGGTGAACACCGATGAACATTGGCCGGCGAGAGTTTAACCAGACCCTGTTAGGAGCTATGGGCGCGCTTTCAGTTGGTCTTTTTCAATCACGGCCTCAATTGCGGGTAAATGGCCCGCGAATCATCGATCACATCAATGCGCTGGCTGAGTTCGGCAAAAACCCGCAGGGTGGCGTCAGCCGTGTAGCTTACAGCGATGCCGATCGGCAGGGACGCAAGTATGTTCTGGGACTGATGCGCGCGGCAAAACTAGACGTCAGCATCGACGCTGCCGGCAATATCATTGGCCGCCGCCCGGGTAGCGCTAACAATCTCGCACCTTTGCTGATCGGCTCGCACATCGACAGCGTCCCCGAAGGTGGAAACTACGACGGCGTTGTCGGCTCGCTCAGCGCAATTGAAGTTGCCCAGACGCTTACGGAAAACAATCTCACTACCCGCCATCCACTCGAAGTTATCATCTTTCAGAACGAAGAGGGCGGCTTGATTGGCAGTCGCGCAATCGATGGAGAGTTGACTGAAACGGAACTGGATCTAGTAAGCCGCAGCGGAAAGACTATTCGCGAAGGGATCCGCTTTCTAGGCGGCGATCCGACTAAGCTGGCCGACGTGCGCCGCAAGCGCGGTGACGTTGCGGCTTATCTCGAGCTGCATATCGAGCAGGGCGGCATTCTGGATGCTGAGAAGATTGACATCGGAGTGGTCGAAGGCATTGTGGGTATCAACTGGTGGGACGTAACCATTGAAGGCTTTGCCAATCACGCGGGCACCACTCCGATGAATAAACGCCAGGATGCGCTGTTGGCGGCCGCGACGTTTATCGAGGCAGTGAATCGCATTGTTACTAGTATTCCCGGAAGGCAAGTCGGCACAGTGGGAAGAATCCAGGCGCTACCCGGCGCGCCGAACGTTATTCCCGGCAAAGTTGTTGTGAGCCTTGAACTGCGGGACCTCGACGCGGCGAAGATTCAGATGCTCTACGAAAAGATCTACGCCGAAGCTCAGCAGATTGCCGAAGCAAGCAAGACTAAGTTCGGCTTTAAAGAGATTAACGTCAACATTCCCGCCCCCACCGACACCCGCGTCCGCGCGTCTATCTTCGAGTCAGCGAAAGAACTCGGATTGAGCACTAAGCTGATGCCCAGCGGCGCCGGGCATGATGCGCAGGACATGGCTCGACTCGCCCCTGTCGGAATGATTTTTGTTCCGAGCGTTGGGGGCATCAGCCATTCGCCTCGCGAATTCTCTCGACCCACGGACATCCGGAACGGCGCCAACGTACTACTGCACACACTCCTCAAGCTTGATCGAGCAGGGTGAACGGCTCAGTAGCGCTACAGAACAATCCTGACAGGTCCCATTACTTCCATGATGCTGGCTTTGGCAACTACGCCGAGGCTTACCGGAGAAGCTTCTCGCTCGGTTACCAGAATGGGATAAGCACTTTGAAGCACGCTAATTTGGAAATGGGGTGCGCTGACCAGGCCTACAAGCGCTCTGCGGGCAAGCCCGATGAATTAGGGCTGAATCTTTTATTCTGTTGACAATGGGTAACGTCCAATTGAGGTCAAGGTCTCGCGCACTTCCAGACGCTCCGGCAAGTTCAGTTTCAAGACCTGTTCTGTTACGCGTCCGGTTGGTGTAATAGGAATGATCCGTCCGCCTTCGATCGTGAAGTGCTCGAGCCATCTTTCTGTGCGCGGATTGAACAGCGAGACGAGTTCACCGCTCACTGGATCAAGCGAGGCGATATTCGATCCCTTTAGTCGGTTGCAATCAAAGCAGGACAAAGCCAGATTCTCAGCAGTGGTTGCCCCTCCGTGTTTCTCCGCGATTATGTGGTCAGGTTCGTGAGGTAAGAAAGCTTGCTCTTCAGCTAGTAAGCAGTATTCACAAAGTCCATTGGCTCTTTCCCGCACCTGTTGCCGCAGAGCCGCGGAGACACGGGTT
>JBGPNE010000583.1:0-2681 GCA_041487335.1 Pyrinomonadaceae bacterium | reverse complement strand
TTGCAGAAGTAAAGCGTGCAATGACATCAGCCTTATTCATGCCGATCACACCGGAATAACTTCCAGTCATTCCAATGTCAGTGAGATAGGCAGCCCCTTGTGGCAGGATTCTCTCGTCCGCCGTTTGCACGTGAGTATGTGTTCCTAAGACTGCTGACACTCGACCGTCAAGATACCATCCCATCGCTAGCTTCTCAGACGTGGCTTCAGCGTGCATATCAACGATGCGAACCTTAGTATCGGAAGATAGCGAGGCGAGAAGGCTGTCTGCAGCGAGGAAGGGATCGTCTGACGGAGGCATAAAAACCCGCCCCATCAAGTTAAGCACAGCCGTTTTGATGCCGCCTACTTCTCCCGTCCAAATGCCGTTTCCGGGAGTATTGGGTGGATAGTTTGCCGGCCGCAGCAGCCTCGGTTGTTTGGCAATGTACAGAATGGCCTCTTTCTTGTCGAAGATATGATTGCCGGAGGTCATCACATCGATTCCAGCGGCGAAAAGCTGTTCGCCAAGTGAAGGAGTAATTGAGAAGCCGCCCGCGACATTTTCGGCATTCATGATCGCGAGATCGATCGCGTATTGCTCACGCAGATCCTGGATGCGCTCGACGACAGCCACGCGGCCGGGCTTTGCCACAACGTCACCGATCATCAAAACCTTCATAAATGAAAAGAGGTAAATCGTGAATCATCAATCGTGAATAGAAAAAGCGCCTTTCTATTTACGATTCACCATCTCTCACAAGCAAAAAGCCGTAAATCGTGATTGGTTAATCGTCAATAGAAAAGCCGCCCTTCCTATTTACGAGTCACCAGTTACGATTTACGACCAATAGGTTGGCGGGAGGGAGATCCGCATGAGTCGTTCCGAAGCCGTAATTGAACCTGCATAACAGGTGGGTGACCTCTGGTCTACCGCAGCCTTTAGCAATTCTTAACGATGAAGAAATGCACGGGCGAACGCGGCGTCGGTCTCCCATTTCAACGGCGTTGGCTCAATCATCATAACTCGGTGACGGGCCCCACAGATTATTTCCCTCCGCCACAGGCATACTAACACAAGCCGATAATGTGGAAAAGTGATTATATTTCCGCGCGCGATTTTCGAGCGTCTCGATAAAATTCAGAATAAGCGGCTGGCGTTCGGAAGACGGTGGCATACAAATCCTAAGGCTAACTGAGTGTTTTTAGCACGAGGTGAGAAAGCAAAGGAGTTTCCGCGCTGAATGGAAAATCCGAGTAGGATCAGCCAAATGCGATTTTTCCAGCCTCGCCCTGCTCTTGTGCTACAGTGCCTCGGACTTTCAGCATACGATCAAGCATCTCCACACACTCGGCGCTACGCGTAGCAAGTTGTGCATCAGCCTGCTCGTGAACATGCTTCAGACGGTGAAGTTCGTCGGCAATATGCAGGGCGGCGAGTATGGCCACTTTCAAGGAATCGACCGTGAGAGTCCCGGACGAGATCTCGCGCATGCGACCGTCAACAAATTCCGCAAGCCGACCGATGTATTCGGTGTCGCCATCGGAGCGGATATTGTACGTTTGGTTATAGATCTCGACCCTGATCGTGGGGCTGGTTGTAGCGGTATCGATACCGCCTTTACCCAGGATTTGACCTATTTCAACACTCATCTAAGCTCCTCAGCCATTTCTGGATCGAGAGCAGCAACTGCGTCTAGCATGGCCTCGACCTTCATCCTAATCATGTCGCGTTCGGCCAGAAGCCTCTCCACTTGCGTTTCAAGCCGCTCCTTTTCATTCAGCACACTGCCCATATCGCGGCGCATTAGCGCAAGCTCCTTCTCCAGACCATCTTTCTCCTGGCGGAGCGTCTTGGTGAACTCGATAGTGCGATAGATCTTGTCTTCAAGATGCGAAAACTTCTCCAATCCAGATAAACCAACCATCGCATGTCTCCTAGACAATCTTTGACACCAACTCGAGCCGTTCGATTATGCGACTTCGTGCTCACAAGCGCAAGACTCATTTCGCAGTCTAACGTGATTTATTTTTTCAGTCTAACGTGATCTATTTTCTAGTGTAATTCAGCATTAAAACTTTGCACCAATGAATCGATTAAAGCTCGTTGTCGCTCTTCCACTTCTTCATCACGCAAGGTCCGTTCGTCAGAACGATACTCTATTCGCAGAGTTACTGAATGCTTGCCTTCCGGAATGTTTGGTCCCTCGTAAGTTCCTACCAGTTTTGCTCCGCGGTAATCATCGACTTGCTCTGCGTCTGCTGCTTGCAATAGTTCATCGAGACTTAGATTACGGTCCAGAAGCAGAGTGACATCACGCACTACGGACGGATAACGCGGAAGCGGCCTGTACTGCACGGTCTTTTCTCTGGAGGCAAGCAGCGTGGTGAGATCGAGTTCAGCAACATAAACCGGCTGGCGAAACTTGTAAGATGTGGCAAGCGGTTCAGACAACCTGCCGATGGTGCCGAGCGCTGTTCCATCGTCCAGGGTGATTTTAGCTGCCTGACCCTCTCGTAAGTGTTTGACCTTTGCCTTATTAAAACGCAGCGGTCCCCGGTTCGTCGCAGCAACGGCTGCCTCCAAAACGCCTTTGACGTCATAAAAATCGATCTCTCGATTCCCCTGCGCGCGCCCCGCTTTGAGCGCGCCGCCAGTTGCAATTAAAGCAAGTCCCTCGCGCTCCTTCGGCAGCTCGCCG
>JBGPNE010000582.1:0-2691 GCA_041487335.1 Pyrinomonadaceae bacterium | reverse complement strand
TGGCGCAGTCCCCTGGATGACGGTGATCCTGGCGCCAGACAATCCACCGGCCCGTGCTGGCCAGCTAAACTTCGCTGATTGCGGCGACGCCCCCTTCGTCTCCACCCGAGTGCCATCAATATCGATGATCAGGTCCATACCATTCACCGGTTCCAGCGTAAGGTTATAAGAGACTTCCGGTTGCGCCAGGTTGGTGGCGAAGAGCGCCTCGCGCAAGCGTCGGGCGTTGTTCAGGTAGTTTACAAAATCGTCCGAGAATCTGAATACGCCAGACGGCTTCAACTTCCATTGTCCCTGAGCATCATCGAAAGACGTTGCCAGCTTATCACTAAAGAAGGCCGTGAATAGCCCGTTCGCTGGATTCAGGAAACGCGCCAGATCTGTAACCGAAGCCTCGCCTGTACCTGTGAAAGGATAACCCGATTCAAGGCGATGACCAGCGGGATAGATCTGATCGCGCCAGACCTTTTCCACCTCTGAAAGAACAGTGCCGTAGAGTAGCGCTTGCAAATTTCCCAATGGTTGACGGAGAAGGGCTGCGACGTCTGCAGCCGCTGGCGTCTTAAAGCTGTCCAACAACTTGGAGATGCTTTGTTCCGCCTTCGGCAACCCGATATCGTCGCGACCGGTTAGCAGAGACTTGGATGTCTGGGCCAACTGATCACCTGGGCCACTTCCGATCTTACCGAGCACCTCGCCTAACTCGGAGCGGTACTGAGACATTGGCGAGTTCTCTTTCTTGCCCTCGCCGGTGGAGATAAACTGGAAGAGCGGGAGAAACTCCTTTTCCACTTCAGTGTTGCCGTCGAGGTGGTCCTCCGTGCTACGCGAGAAAAGCCCCTTGATCCAGCCCCAGAGACCCCGGCTCTCCAGTTTGGCCGACAGGTTTGTGTTGCGCGCGACTTCATTCATCACCCGATCCATTGGCGAATCGGTCGAGGAGAGCACCCTTAACGCCTCGACCGCATCATCCCGCGCTTTGAACTCCTGGATGCCCATGCCGCGGACGAACCGGCGCCAGTGATCCGTATACTCGCGTTGGTACATCCCCAGCAGTTTGCTGATGTCTGTGCTCTGCGCCTGCGTCGCGCCGACTGCCGACCCCATAACCCAGTCATCTTTGCTGATCTCTTCCGCGGCCGACTCGATTGCCGGAAGCATGTGCTGGCGGTATCCCTCGATCGTAAAACTGCCCGGCACCGTATAGGTACTCACCAGCACGCCGCGACCACTGCCTTCCAAAATCGAATCAAGACTAACTGGCTTCGTTTTGACATTGATCTCAGTAATGACCCGCTTATAAAATCGCATGACCGGCGGATACGCAGCCAGTTTGCGTCGTACTTCTGCCACAAGCTTATCGTCAATCTTCGAATGCGGCACGTCCTCTTGACCCGCCTGTTTCGCAAAAAAGTCGAGCTGTTGCTGTGAGACGATCTCCATGTCGGGAGGCGAGGATCTTTTCCAGTATTCCTGCAACTGATTGGCGAGAAAAGTCGGCTCCACTCGCTTAGGATCGGCCAGCATCAGGTAGGCCTTCAATAGGTCGTAGTTACGGCCCAGCACATCGTCGGTCGTTGAAGCATGCGTGTCAGAGGACGCGCTTATGGTGGTGGTTCCGGAAGCTGAGGCGAAGGCTCGCAAGTCCTGTTCGAGGGCGGCAACTGTGGGATTGAAGTAGCGCTGCCCAATCGATTCGAAGTAGATCGTCCTCAAGAACGGGTTGATCGCATTTCCCGAGTACAGCCCAAACCTCAACCTCAGCGGAGGCGAATGCCGATCGTACTCATCCAACTGGACCAGGATATCACGCAAGGAATCAACCGCTTGCACTTCAACGGTTGCTGCTGCCGCCTCCTTCTTGGCCAGATCCTTGCCCTGATCGGCTCGCCAGATCTCGTCGACTGCAACACCTCGATTTTTGGCTTCCTCGATGAGAGACTGGTTGCCAAAATAAGATACAACTACCCGTGACGCAAACAGCAGCAAGAGCAGCGCGCCCGCAATCAACAGCACGTTGCGCAGAATGCTGGGCCGTTTCTTTGAGGCCTGGAACGACGCGGCGACATTTTTATCGTTGAGCAGGACCTCCTTGAAGAACCGGTCGGTAAAGAAACTCTCACCGACCACCTGAGCTGGTCTTTCACCACCGTCTTCCGATTCAGCGGTAACCCGGGGGCTGGCCAGCTCGCCATCCCTGACATTCGCCGTGAAATAAAAGCCGCGGAGCATTGGACTCTCGCTGAATGGATTAGGGCGGAAGAGAGCGGAGACAAACAGACCGAGCTTTGCGCGCGCCTCCCCGAAACGGAGCGGAAAGTCAAAAATACGTAGCTGCCTGGCAGGAGGCCTCAGCCCGGCAAGTCGCAGAAGTCGCCGGCGCGCCAGCGACTCGTAGAGATGATCGAATTCCACATCAAAGAGTGCGTGCGCACTGAGGGCTTTTTCCAATGGGATAGTCGCGCCCCAGACCTCTGACCGCCAATCCATTCGCGCGATTGAGAAGAAATCCTTGAAGCCCTCGATGGCGTCAAGATGCGTGAAGACAAGATACACGGGAAAGCGCGCCCGTACGCGTTGCATCATCTCATCCAGACGCGCCCGCAGCATCTTTGCCTGCTGTTCAATTTCAGCATCGCCGGAACGCAGCACCCGCTCCGCATCAATGGCAATGACCAGACTATCGAGAGG
>JBGPNE010000581.1:0-2704 GCA_041487335.1 Pyrinomonadaceae bacterium | reverse complement strand
TCCGCGTATTGACGCGGAGTGATACCCATGACGTCTTTGAAGGTGCGTTGCAGATGGTGCGGGCTGACGCCGGTTTCTGCGCTCAGCGTCTTCAAAGTCAGCGGTTCTTCGTCGTGCTCGTCAATCGCGTGACAAATGCGACGCACAAGCTCAATTTGCGGATCGGTAGTTTGCGCTCGTCGTGGGTGACAACGTCGACACGCGCGAAAGCCGGCCTGTTCGGCGGCTTCGGGAAGCTGAAAGAAGCTGACTTGCTCCGGTCGCGGCCGCCGCGCGGGGCAAGATGGCCGGCAATAAATGCCGGTTGAGCGCACGGCGAAAACAAAACTGCCATCCTGCGAAGCGTCGCGAGCCAGCACCGCATTCCAAAGCTCGGGGTTGTTGATTATGACCGGCATGTTGGTTTGTATCTGTAGCATGTTACTTCACCTCATTGAAATGTGTTGAGGCTAATAATAGGACGAACCCTCGACTCGATCTATCCGATGTTTGCGGTCAAACTTGGGCGAATAGAGTGGCAGCTATTTCTCAAACAGTGTATAAGCCAATGTCTGACCAATATGCAAAACGAACTCGATGTCATCCGTGACATCACAACCAGGTTTTCGGGAGCTGGACTTGAGTACATGCTGACGGGTTCAGTGGCCATGAACTACTATGTGTTACCCCGGATGACCAGGGACATTGATGTCGTTGTTGCTCTCGAACCGAAGGATGCTGACAGAATTGTGGCGCTGCTCAAGAATGATTACTACATTGACCGCGCCGCGGTTGCACGAGCTATCACCAACGAGTCGCTCTTCAATGCCATCCACAACGAGAGCGTAATCAAGGTAGACTGCATCGTCAGGAAAAGTACTGACTACCGAAGGCTTGAATTTGAACGCCGCGGGGAGGTGCAAATTCAAGATGTTAAGGTTTGGATCGTGAGCAAAGAGGACTTAATCCTCTCCAAGCTCTACTGGGCCAGGGATTCTCATTCTGAGCTTCAGCTTCGCGACGTGAAGAACTTGTTAGCTTCGGGATATGATGCGGAGTATCTCGAAAGATGGACACACAACCTTGGACTTGATGACCTGTTGAGGGAATGCCTGCATGAATGACACGCCACCCGAAATTGAGAAAAAGATCTTCGAGATGATCATGGCCCGATCCGGAGAAGAGCGATTCATGATGGGCATTCGTTCGTTCGATGCTGCACGTGAAATTGTATTGGCTTCGCTTCCCAAAGATTTGCCCACAGACGAGCTGAAGCGCAGGTTATTTGAGCGAATCTATGGCGCCCCGATGGAAGAGTTTGTAGCCACTGCTCTGCCGTCATTGAAACAATCACGATGAAGCTAGCCCTCAAATACGGAATCGCGGTAACGGTAGTCATCGCCGCGTGGGTGGCGCTGAAGCATTTTGTGCTGCACCTTGAGGGTCAACCTGCCCAGGTTGCCGACGTTGCGATCTTTAATCTCTCGGCAATCGTTGGATTGGTACTTGGAATCAAAGCGAAGCGAACAACAAATGGGGGTTGGTTGACGTTTCTCGACGGCTGGAGGACAGGAATATCGATAGCCGTCACTTACGCGATATTGACTAACCTTTACTTTCTTTTCCTTCTGCTGCTGGTTGGACCCAAGCTGATGCAGCAAGAAGGTGAGACGAGTTATCTTAAGGCGTTCCTGGGAGCCTCGATTGGTTTTGCACTCTTCGGGACAGTGCTCTCAGCGATCATTGCACTGATTCTTAAGAGGAAGCCAGGGATGAATATTGGGGGATGCTGATCTTTTTTTGAGACTAGGCGATGGTCAACGCTTCTTTAACCAGGCGTTCCTGCTCCTGCTGGTGCACAGCGTATCTGCCCGTTGCCGGACTCGCTGAAGCTGCTCGTCCCAGATAGCGCGGACGTTCACAGCGGGACAGCAGATTCTCCAGGCGCGATTCCATGAACGTCCAGGCGCCCATGTTCTTTGGCTCTTCCTGACACCACACCAGTTCCTTCGCGTTCGGATATCGAGCCAGTACCTCGGTCAGCGCGATCTGCGGAAACGGATAGAACTGTTCGAATCTGACGATTGCCACACGATCTATTCCCGGGTTGGATGAGCCCTCCCTGGCGGTCGGGCTACTGCCCCGCGCCTGGTCTAAATCATAGAAGACCTTGCCGCTACACAGAACGATTCGCTCAACGCGACCAGGGTCGCTTACTTCAGCGTCATCGATGAGGGGACGGAAGCCGCCGCTGGCTAACTGATCCAGCGAAGATCCGGCCGCAGGCAGTCTCAACAGACTCTTTGGCGTCATTACCACCAGAGGCCGCTCAAAACCCGCGCGGACCTGACGGCGAAGCAAATGAAAATACTGGGCCGGCGTAGTCGGATAACAGACCGTGAGATTATTCTCGGCGCAGAGCTGAAGAAAGCGCTCCAGACGTGCGCTGGAATGCTCCGGCCCCTGGCCTTCGTAACCATGTGGCAGCAGCATTGTCAGACGCGACGTTTGCTGCCACTTGTCCTCGCTGGCCGCCACATACTGGTCGATGATCGACTGGCCGACATTATTGAAGTCACCGAACTGGGCTTCCCACATTACCAGCGCGTCTTTGGCCACGACCGAATAGCCGTATTCAAAGCCAAGTACGCCGGCTTCCGAAAGCGAGCTGTCGAAGACTTCAAAGCGACCACGCGGATTTCCTTCTGATCGCAATTCAGAAAGC
>JBGPNE010000580.1:0-2720 GCA_041487335.1 Pyrinomonadaceae bacterium | reverse complement strand
CGCCGGTCTTTTGACTGCGTGGCTAGTTGACGGGCGTAAGTTTCCCTTTTCATCTTCAACCGGGCATCTTCGTTGAAATGATGTTCCGCGAGGCAATAGGCTTCGTACTTCTTGAGGAGGGCCAGATTATCCTGGCTCAGATAATTGTTCGCCACGTAGTAGTCATACAAAACCCTGGCAGTGACAACGCGAGCTTCCAGTTCTGATATCTGCGCTCCCGCCGCAAATCGCCGCAGAATGTATTTCTCTTCCTCAGAAAACGGCTGGCCAGCCCAGAGTCCCTGATAGAGATTGTTAAGTTCAGCTACCTGCCCGCCATCCAGACTCGCATACGAGTGGCCCTGAGCTGCCTGTTCCTGGTCCTGCGCGTGAACGGACACCTTGATCCGCCCTGACGGTGCCAGCAGCAACCCAATCAGGATCACTAAAAACGTCAGTGCCAAAACGCGGTGGGATTTGTAGACAGAATTACTGCGTGGGGCTTTCATCTTGTTTTCTCCGATGGACTGAGGCGTAATTCACCAAAAGTTACGAGTTCTTCAACCGATAAAGCAGCTTGACAGGAGTCAATTCACTCAGTCGACTTACAGTTCTATTTAATTATTCTACCTGATGGCGACAGTGAAAAATGTATGGATTTGCCTGCTGTTTTTACAGCCTGTTAGGCTGAAATGAGTCTCCAAGAACCAACGCTTAACAACGCAAACTCTTTGACTAACCTATGGTGCAAACGATAAGTGAATTCCGTAGCAGAGTCAACTTCGAAGCAGGCCGGAACAGAGCGGCCTTCGGCGGTGTTGAATTGAGTTTGGTGGGCCCTTTAGGCTGAATTCTCCTCCCACTGCAGTTTCATTTCGAGGTGCGCTTGGCTGACATCACGAGGATGATCGCATCGCCTGAGGGACCGATATTCAGTGTGCCGACAACCACCGGCTCTCCTTCGCGCATGCTGATGTCGGTGTTTAGCCCGGTGCTCTCGTAATTGATGATGGGAGCCATCGGGCCGTTTGAGGCAACGGTCGAGGCCGTTATGATCGGAATTATCACCCCAAATCCGAAACCTTCCATTCGCACGAGCTGCTGACCCGCTGCGTCCTTTACGAGCTTCACCCCGACTATTTTGAATTCGTTGAAGCTTGGTGTGGTGGCTGAAACGGCGCCGGACGGAACCAGAGGTCCACCGATCCATTTCAGGTTCAAACGACCGTCGTTCTTCACGCGGTTGAGCAAAGTGGCGGCTAGCCGGTAGTTCTTAAACGGCAGCGACGAACGCAACTGTTTCACGACCGGGTCGAGCACGGCGGGAAGCTTGGCGTCGTCGACATCCTGGTTGGTGGCGACGAGCAAATAAAGTTGAGTATCGAGATTGGTTTCGTCTTCCTGCTTCTCGTCTTGAGAAGCAATTGCTGAAGACTGAGCAAAGACTTGTTGGCTACAAGCGGCCAAACCAAGAAACAAGGTCGTAAACAGAATTCTTGCCAGACTCTTACGCAGACTCATAGACGTATCTCCTTCAATAGTTTCTAGCGTTTCGGGAAACGAGGAAAGCGGGCACGAGGCATTGTGTTTTACAAACCCCGAATTGTCCCAGCCGCGCTACTGGTGGACTCCACCTGATTCAGGAATCAATTGCGATGGGCCAGCAATCGGTAGCTAACACGCGCGCGACTAAGGAAAGTTCCAGAGGATGGTTACAGAACCGTGAGCGGTAGCGACCGGATGCTAACACTCAACCATAAGGAACCCTGCATAGCGGAATAGTAGCTTACAAGTAATTTGGTATGTCGTAGGCCTCTTCCGATTCCGCTGACCACCTCGAAGCTGCTGCAATCCTGACTTACTATTTCCGCATGACACAGCCTCACCGCGAGTTTCGAGATGAACACATCCCGTTTGGTTATTTGATCACGTTTCGCGCCTATGGAACTGGCTTCACGGCCAAGGGGGATCTGTGGATCGTTTTCATAACGGATATGGTGAGCCGAAGTTGCCGGCAAACAAGCAGCGACGAGAGTACAATCTGCGCTTACTTGCCCAGCGCCCTGTCAAGCTAGGTAGTAATGCAAGAAGGAGTGTCGAACTGGCGATCCGGGAAACATGCGAGATTCGCAAGTGGCCTCTCTGGGCTTTCAATATTCGCACAAATCATGTTCATACGGTGGTTTCGGCCGACACTGGGCCGAGACATGTTCTGAGTGCATTCAAAGCTAATGCTACCCGAATGATGCGGGAAGCCGGCCAGTGGCGAAGCGAAAGAAGCCCATGGGCTCGCAAGGGCAGTAAGCGTTATCTTTGGACTGAGCAGGAACTAATCAATGCCATCGCCTATGTCATGTACGATCAAGGCGAGCCTCTACCTTGAGTTAAGGCGTGCGTGAAGCTGAGTGGCAGCATCCGGTCGCTACCGCTCACGGTTCTGTATAAGCGGGATTTCTGTTAGCTGTAGTGAAGAGCGGCAACGTTGACTCTGGTATCCGCTCGCTACCGCTCCCGGTTCTGTATCGAGAGTGGCACGCGAAGCTCAAAGCGCGCACCGCCGCCGTTAACACGCGCAACGAGCTTCGCGGAGCCGCCGGCCTCCTGCATGCGCTTGCGAACAATCGCCAACCCCAGACCGGTGCCGCGTTGCTTAGTGGTGAAGAATGGCTCCCAAACACGCCCGCGCAAGTCGTCGGAGACGCCCGGCCCACTGTCCTCTACGACAATTAGAAGATCCCCGT
>JBGPNE010000579.1:0-2726 GCA_041487335.1 Pyrinomonadaceae bacterium | reverse complement strand
GCTGTTTCATCTTTGATATTACACCGGCACTTTATGTTTCTCAGTGGTACATCAAATCACTCTTTCCGAAAGAGAGAATCTTCGAATTTCGCCATTTTGATGATTTCACCGAGATTCGCGATGAACTGCAGGAATGCCGCTTCGCTTTCTTCACGGCAAATCAGATCGAAAAACTGCCCAACGATTCTCTCGATCTGTTTGTCAATATGAACTCACTCATGGAGATGCAGCTCGATCAGATTCGCAACTTCCTCCACCATATTGACAGATTGACGAGAGTGGCGTTTCTATCGCGCCAGTTGCAGCACTGGGTCAACACGCTGGAACACCACGCGGTTACTAAAGCCACCTTCGCTATGCAGGACGGGTGGCAGTTAGCTCTCGATAAAGTGGACGACATTCATCCAGACTACTTCAATCAGATCTGGAAACGGTGAGCATCTGCCATGGCTTTCCACTAGCCCGGCAATGATCGGTAATTAGCAGAAGGCCTGCCGTGATTGGTGGCTATGGATAAGGGTTGCGGTCAGGTCAAACTGAAACATTAGCGGTTCTTCACGCTAACGACTACGACATAGGTAAAAAGATCACGTATTCCAAAGCAATAGTCCATGAGGGTGAAGTTCGCTTTATCCATGTACCCGCTGATCTGTTTTCTTGATCGAACTCTCGTAATTTCTGACGGATGCAGCTGGATATTTTTCTTCATCACCCGATTCAATACAAAATGCACAAACCTCAGGAACAGCACGCTCATACCGAATTCTGGAGGCCAAAATAGCACGAGTCTTCCGCCCGCCTTCAATACGCGATTGAACTCGGCGAGAATCTGGGCGATCTCCTGCTCGGTGAAATGCTCCATGACGCCAAGATTGTATATCCCGTCATACGAAGCATCGGTAACGGGTATCGCAAAAATTGATCCGAGAATGAGTTCCCGGTAGTGTTTATTTGCCTTCTTGTAGATGTTCAAGGCCTGAGGTGAAATATCCAGAGCCGCAATGCCGATTTTCTCGCCGATGTTCCGGTCTACCTGACCGCTGCCGCAGCCAGCGTGGAGCAGGCTGGAGGTCGAGTCAAAATACTTGAAGATAAAGCGGTTCAGCGACGGCTTAATGATGTATTTTCTGTAAAAGGCCGCAATCAGATCGTAGACCAGCAGGGCCGGTTTGCTCTTTGACGCCCAGTAGTTGTTCCAGCCCTGGGTGTCGATCGGGGTGGTAGACCCTGTTGTGAGTTGAAACGGCTCCGCGATCTCGAAGCGCTCCGAATTAAGAGCGGCGGTAAGGTAGATGTGCGCGAGCTGCGAAACGCTGTGGAGCGCGTCCTTGAGCCGCATCTTGGAATGCCCATATGCACGAGCGGGAAGAAGCGTAGGGATTTCGACGATGCGATAACCGTTTCTATGCAGAACATAGAGACTCTCGAAGAAGAAGGAGTAGCCACTCGACTGAATTGGATCAAGAAAATAGCGTGGCAACCGGTCTAGACGGTATAGTCTGAACGCGCCGGTGGCATCATAGGACATCTTCAGGAAAAGCACCGTCAGCAGATGACCAAGTCGTGTAAGCAGCTTGCGATAGGCATTCCAGGATCCGAGGCTCTCTTTCTGTAGATAGCGTGATCCCACTACAACATCAGCAACTTCCGACTGCGCCAGAAAGTCCCGAATGTAATCGGGTGAGTGGGTGAAATCGCAGTCCATTGTGACCAAAAGTCTGTAGTCATGGTCGTACGCCCAGTTGATGCCCTGAATGTGTGCGCTGCCGATACCCAGCTTTCCGGAACGATGTAGAACAAACACGTTGGGATGCGTCGCAGCCAATTGATCGAGCAGTTCCCCGGTTCCATCGGGAGAGTTGTCGTCGATGAACAGAATATCTGCGCTCAGGCCTAAGTCGAGAATTTGGGCGAGGATTGGCGCAACATTTTCCCGTTCGTTATAGGTCGGGATAAGGATAAGCAGCTCATCCGCCATATGATTCTTCCGACTCGCGCTTTGCCATGAGGTGAACCTTTCGAAGCAACACGCCTTCAGACCGGGTTCCTACGGATAAATCGATTCAAAATCAACCCTCGGATTTGTGGCGCGGCGAACGCCGCTGCCAGCAGCGCAAGTAGTGACACTACCGACAGGTTGAACAGTATCCACCCATCCGAATCCGGATGCCCTATGGCCTGGCTCCACAAGCCGGTAACCGAAAGGGCGGCAACGAGGGGTGCTCCGACATCCGTCATGACCCACTGTTTCAAGTGGCCAGGGACCAATCGGCGCACTATCGGCAGGCAAGCTGCCAAGAATCCGCTATAGAGAATAACTGATACCCAGGCTGCTCCGAGGCCGCCATACCGAGACGACATGAAGTAAGTAAAGGGCGCCAGCAGGATCACAGCGATACTATGGGCGTAGAACAACAGGCGCATGCGGCCGGCTGCCAACTGGGCCGTGAACGGTGTGTTAACCAGGCCACTTAGAGCCGCACCTAAAGCAAGCACTGCAAGTATCGAGCTGCAGTTGGCTACTACCTTCGCGTCGTGAGTCCATAGCCACAAAAAGTCCGCCGAGAAAAATACCAGAATTACGCCGACCGACAGGACCACAGTCGACATCAGTTGGCAGGCGCGATGATACAGGCGAGCCAGCTCCCGCTGGTCCTCGATCATCAAGAGCTGTGAGAACCTTGGGAAAAACGCTGCGGAAATCGGACCTATGAGGTAGTAAAGGC
>JBGPNE010000578.1:0-2731 GCA_041487335.1 Pyrinomonadaceae bacterium | reverse complement strand
GGTTGAGGTGCGGGCAGCGTCGGCTGTTCCGGCTGAGCGACCGTTGCTCGTCCTCCCAACCACACCCTATGTTCAGCCTCGCGTAAATCACGACGCATGTCTGCCGCTGACGAATACCGGTTGGCGGTATCGCGTTGCAATGCCTTCGTTACGATCTGCCGCAAGACTTCCGGGACAGAGTCGGGCAAAGGCGGTGGGTCGTGGCGCATGATCGCACCGATAAATGAAGGGATGTCGGGCTGGTCATACGGCAGACGACCGGCGAGCATCTCGTAAAAGATCACACCGATCGACCAGACGTCGGTCTGCTCGTTGCGCTTGCCGTCGAACGCTTCCGGCGCCATGTAGGCCAGCGTGCCGCTGATCTGCGCACTGTGCGAACTTGATTTGAGCAGGCGCGCGATGCCGAAATCCGCCAGCCTCGGCGTCTCGCGCTGCAGCAGAATGTTCTCCGGTTTGAGGTCGCGGTGAATGATGCGCCGCGTGTGCAGGTGAGCGAGACCAGCCAGGACCCCATCCATGATTTCGACGGCAGCTTCCGCTGACGGCGCTTTGCCGCCATGCTGCTTGAGCCATCCTGCCAGCGAACCATCAGGAACATACTCGCTAACAATTACGACCTGGTCGTCGTAAATGTCAGCGTCGATCAATGGCAGCACGTTCGGATGACCGCTGGCCTGAATCCAGATCGCCGCCTCCTGTTTGAAGGCTTCGAGATCAATGTCTTCGCCGCGCGGCAATTTGAGGGCGAACTGGGTAGTGGCTATCGCGGTCCGCTTCTCAGCCAACCACACCACTCCGAAACCTCCCAGTCCAATACGGCTGACCAGCGTGTACGGGCCAAGTTTTCTAGCCGGTTCTGTCATATCTGGATTTGTACTCTACACCTCAAGCAACACTCAGCCGAACGCCCGAATTAATCCGCGCCGAGCATGCAGCATCCGTCCTGATTTCTAAACACAACGATGAAAGAGTTGCTATTGAGCCAGTCGGATCGATCGGGTTGTTTGGCTTCGGGACTCATAATTACAAAAGATTCAGACGGCTCTTCTTTGGCGCGTAGAGCGGACGAAAATCCATAGCGCGCTGCCTATCAGCAATGCACTGGTGAGGAAGCCCAACCTCTTCGTGATCCTGTAAATCGTTCCGGCGCGTTTGTTGTAAGCATCCACCTTGTCCTTTTCCTGCTGGTATTCCTTATAGGCGGCTTCGTACCTTTCTTTCTCGGTGCGGCTGGCAAAGCGAAAAGGAGTTTCTTCGCGGAGCGAGGTGTCGCGGGCTGCAAACTCTTCATTGTTGATTTTATGTGGAAAAGAAACATGGCCTGTGGTGACGAGCTTGGCATCTCGCCCCCAAAGGTCTTCGTCTTTAGGCATGGACTGGACTTTGAAATCCACGTTGATTGAACCCTCTGACACATCTGTGCCTTTTAACAACATTCTATCGGTCCAACCGTCGTTTGGTTTCAGCAACCGAACCTTTACATTTTCATAAACGCGATAGGGCGAAAGTGTGGCAGCGTCCACGCCGGTCAGTCCAAGTACTACTATATCTACATGTAGATCATCAACGGAACGCAATCCCTGAATGGAATTCTCACCTTCAATTTTATTATAGAATTCCAAGCCCTGATCACCAGGATAAACCCAGTAGTCATAGTCGGGCATCGCGGCGAAGTTGCCTTGAGGGCGAAAGCGAAGAAAAGGATCCGAATGCCAAGCAGCACGATAAAACTCGAAGCAGAAAATAAACACAAACAGCCCAAGCGACAGTAAACCCAACGCCAGTAGCTTCATCTCAAGACCACCTCTCAAGATTCAGTAGCATTCCAAGTCCCAGTCAGATTGAACAAATAGTAAGGAGCGAATTCCTTTAGAAGCACTCTTCAATGAGATTACTTCTTCGGCGCACTCAGGCGCGAGACTGTTGAAATTGTTTCAGACGTGCGTCTGACTTCTTTGGTCCCGAGGCCGGCACCAATCGCTCGATGGACACTCAAAGGTGAAACACAGGATCGTTCTCGCGAAGACGTTGGAATCTTATGTCAGCATATCTTCTAAAACAAGGTTCATGGTAACTGTGTTCGAGGGCGAATGGTGCGCACTGACATTCACGTTATACTTCGTGCGGCACAAAGCGTCAGCTCGTTGTTGAAGAACCGATATGAGAGTCATCGCCGGCAAATACCGCGGACGGAAGCTGAAGAGTCCGCCGTCGCTGCAAACGCGGCCGACTTCGGATCGCTTGCGCGAGACGCTGTTCAATATTCTCGCGCCGCGAATCAAGGGCGCGCGGTTCCTGGATCTGTGCGCAGGTTCAGGCGCGGTGGGAATCGAAGCGCTGTCGCGCGGCGCCATCCACGCCACGTTCGTGGATCAATCGCGGAGGATGTGCGAGTTGATTGAAGCGAACCTCGATGAGTTAGGAGTTGATGACGAAGAAAGGGAGGTGGTGTGCAGCGAGGTGGGGGCATTTCTGAAGCGGCGAGCGAAAGCCCGGAACACTAAAGGCGCGTCCGACATGATCTTCTTCGATCCGCCTTACGCGAGTGATTATGAAGCGGTGTTGGATTATGTAGGTGAGAACGCAGCCCGATTGTTAACGGAAAACGGCATCATGATTGTCGAGCATCATAAGAAGAAGGAACTGAAAGAAGAGTTTGGGGGGTTGCGGCGCTACCGCGTGCTGAAGCAGGGTGATTCTGCATTAAGTTTTTATGAACGAATAGCCG
>JBGPNE010000577.1:0-2735 GCA_041487335.1 Pyrinomonadaceae bacterium | reverse complement strand
CAATGTGACTCCCACCGTCGCCGACTTCGGCGGCCAGTAAGAGCGCTACCGCCTATCGCTCACCTTCAATCGAGGCGTGAATCCTAAGAAGGGGATTCGCGCCATCGATTTCTGTTAGTGTCCTAATCTGGCTTCCTTGTAACGCAAACTGTTAGTTTGCGCCGCAAGCTAGACCGCTTGCGTTATGAAATTGGGACACTACTCGATTTCTTCACCAGTCGTAACTGCGATATAGTTAGCCTCTTTAGTCGGGGTCCCGAAATCGAACCAGATCTTGAAAGGAAAGAAGCCATGCGATCAATCTGCTTCATCACTTTTCCACTGTTTGTTCTATTTGCACTCCTGGTGTTCCCTTCACTATCGCCGGCCCAGTCACCCGGTAACTTTTCGGAGTTGGAAACGCTGCGGCCTGAAAATGAAGAGTTTTCAATCCTCATGCCAAAGAGTCCAACTGTCGAAATGAGTAAGATGCCGTATCACAAAATGGAATTGAATATGCGCCTCTACCTTTCCACCAGCCAGGCAGGACCGGTATTAGCGGTTGTTTCGTTGAGTGGGATAAAGTCAAACCCGGCAGCGTATTCAGAGATGGAAAGGCTCAACTCGTACGTTGATGCTTTCAAAAACTTCTTTCCACCAAAGGTGCGCGTCAAGGATGCAGTTGGCAAACTCACGCTTGTGGGACCCAAAACACTCAATGGACACGTTGGGCGTGAGTACCGGTTAACGATCGCAGATCTCTCAGGAACTGTGCAGGTTTATTCCACGAGGAAGCGCTTCTATGCAGTTGTTTTTCTGAACATAAAGAAGGACGATGCTTTTCAAGATCGGTTTCTGAGTTCATTTGTACTTCCGGAGAAAATTGCGGAAGTTCCCGCGACGGTCGCGGCCCAGAATCCGGCGAAACAGAATGAGGCCGACATGCTTCCCAATGCGCAACCTGCCAACAAACCATCTCTGGCCCAACCGCAGGGAACAGAGACCGCCGCCAACCCAGGCACTGACCCGAAGCCAGGTGATCCGGCGGCTTCCAGTGCACAACCGGGACAGCGAGCGCCAATCTCGGGCGGCGTCCTCAATGGCAAGGCTCTCAGCCTGCCAAAACCGGAGTATCCTGTGGATGCTCGCAACGCCCACGCTTCAGGCGCCGTTGTAGTTCAGGTCACCATTGATGAACAAGGAAATGTAATTGCTGCCCACGCCGTGTCGGGACACCCGCTCTTACAGCAGGTTTCGGTGAATGCTGCTCTCCTGGCAAAATTCTCGCCGACCTCATTGATGGGTGAACCGGTCAAAGTTACTGGAGTGATTACCTACAATTTCGCACAGTAGCAGCGGCAAGGGCTCTGAGCCGCGAGGCAATCGTCAAAAAGGAAGTCCGTATTGGGATTTTAAGCCGGATGAACAGGATAATCGCCCGACTCGATTCAGCCCATCAGAAACTGATTGTCACAATTACGCCGGTCGATCCGGACCTCTTTTCGCAACGCCCATCCGACAATGAATGGAGTATCGCTGAAGTGGTGCATCATCTCTGCCTGGTCGAGGAGAGGGTGATTAAGGATCTCGAGCGAGCTCTCGCTCAAGGCTCTCCGCAACGGATCAGCTTTATTAGAAGGCTTATGCCTACTTCCATAGTCGCGTCTCGACTCATACGCGTGAAAGCGCCGAAGTCTGTCAATCCAATGAACCCCCCTGAGAAGGATGTGACCATTGAAAACTTCAATACCGGGCGAAACAGACTAAAGGAACTCTGCTCAACTTACGGGCGGAGTCGGCTGAGACAAGTTGTCTTCAAACATCCGTTTCTCGGAGAGATCGATGGAGTGGCAACGATCTCGTTTGTGGGCTATCACGAGCAGCGCCACTACAAACAGATTCGCGAAGTGCTCAAGAAACTGGTTCAAACTTGACGCCCATCGCGGCCCCAGTCTATCTTCGCTCGCATTCGTTGCCGAGATCTCTTCTGTATCTGGAGCTTCAGGTAGATGTCAGCTCCTGTTGTTGCTAATGATCCGGCGTGGACGATTCCCGCCTATCTCGAGGTAAGTAATGGTCACCTCAGTATCAGCGGCGCTGACGCGCTGGAGTTGATTCGTGAGTACGATTCGCCCCTCTTTGTTTTTTCCGAGCCACGCATACGGGCGAATATAGATCGGCTCAAGCAGGCCGCAGAGACTGTGGATCGCCCGATTCGCTTCTTCTATGCCTCGAAAGCAAACTCGAACATGGCTGTACTCAAAACCGTGCTCGAATCCGGCATCGACATCGAAGTCAATAGCGGCGGCGAACTCTTCAAGGCGCTGCGCGTTGGCTTTCATGCCCGTCAGATTATCTTCAATGGCACGAGCAAAAGCGCTGACGAGCTGGACGAAGCGGTAAGCGCAGGGATCTACGCAATAAATGTCGATTCGATCTATGAAATCGGACTCGTCGAGGAATCCGTCAGGAGAGCAAGGAGACAGCCTGAAGGATCAAAAGAGCCCGCCCGTATCGCCCTCCGGCTTGTCCCTGAAATCGGAACTCGCTCGCATCTTGGTTTGCAGACAGCTCTGCTCACTTCCAAGTTTGGAATTTCCTCGTCCGAAGTACTCGAGGCCTTTCGGCGCAGTTTGCAAAACCCGGATCTGGTGCACGTTTGTGGCATACACATCCACGTCGGCTCGCAGACCCCAGACGTCGAACCTTTCGTGCAAGCTTTCCGGAGCATGTGGGAACACCTGGTCACGATTCAT
>JBGPNE010000576.1:0-2746 GCA_041487335.1 Pyrinomonadaceae bacterium | reverse complement strand
GTCAGCTCTTTCAATTCCCTGCGCACGTGCGGCAGTCGACTGATGTGAGCATTCAGGCGTTTGTATTCATCGAGAGGCTGGATGGGAATGCCCCACCAAACACCCGGACGGACGATCTTCCCCGGCAAAATGCCGGCTTTTGATCCGATTACCGCGCCGCTCTGCACGCGGATGTGATCGCCGAACCCGACTTGTCCGCCAATAACGCAATCATCTTCAATGATTACGCTGCCGCTAATTCCGGTTTGCGCTGCAATCACCACGCGTTCGCCTATGTCACAGTTGTGTCCGACGTGGACCATGTTGTCGATCTTCGTACCACGGCCAATGCGCGTGCGACCCAACGCCGCGCGATCGACACAGGTATTTGCTCCCAGTTCCACGTCATCTTCAATGACCACCGTGCCGATTTGCGGAAACTTGTGATGGCTTTGCTGGTCGCGTACATAGCCAAAACCATCCGCGCCAATAACGACTCCGGCATGGAGAATCGCTCGATTCCCGATCGTGACGTTGTCATAGATGACGACGTTCGGATGAATCACGCAATCGCTCCCAATCGCGACGTGGTCCCCAACGCTGACTCCGGCATGAACCTGTGCGCCCACGCCGACGCGACTGTGCTCGCCAATGCAAACATGCGGCCCAATAAAAGCGGTCAAAGCTACGTCTGCGCCTTCGGCGATAACCGCGGTCGGGTGAATCGATGGTTCTAGTCGGCTAGGTGGATGAAGGACTTCGGCGATCAGCGCGAAGGCCAGTTTTGGTTGCGTTACCTCAATTCGGCACGGCGAGTCGATCGCCGCACCCAACGGAACGATTAAACATGAGGCGCGGCTTTTGCTGGCCGCGTCAAAGAACTTTTCATCCTCGACATAAGCAATCTCGCCTTCATTCGCCGTCTCCAGAGCGGCGACGCTTTGGATCGCGACATTGCCATCGCCAACGATGCGCCCGCCCACCCGTGCAGCAAGTTCTGACGCAGTTAAGATTTTCGCTTCAGTCATTTAGCCTTACGCAATCGAAGCTTTGAGCCCACGATGACTGACTGATGGATGTTCATGATAGAGCGGACGTGGCGAGATATTACATGTGCTTAAATCTGAGCACAACCGATTAGGTCCAACCGCGCTGTTCTCCAGGAACGAAAGGATAGCAATGCTTGAGTTCTTGTCTCTGGATTAAGACGCAGACATTGGGGTTCGTTGAGGGACCGTTATTAGCTAACGTTCACAGACCTCAGCATACTGCGGTAACTTAGGGAACCAGTCAGAATTTGAATCTGTCTTGAAGTATTTACAAAAGGTTGGGTCGGCACCGACGGCCGCTTTGGCTTCTTTGATCGCCTCGTCATGCTTATCGGACTTCCAATAGATAACAGCCAGGTTATAGTGCCCCATTGCGAATGAAGGTTGTGCGGTCGTCAAATACTCGAGCGTCTCGATAGCCTCGGAGTATCGTCCGGCCCTGAAGTAGGCATAACCCTTTAGATTATGTGCAGTGGGGTTGTCAGGGTCTAACTGGATTGCCTTATCGTATTCTTGTGCGGCCTCGCTAAACTTCTTGTTTTGGAAAAGGGCTTGGCCGTTACGCATATGCACACCTGCCACTCTGACGTTCTCCGACCGCTGGCGTTCAGCCGTTAGCTTGTCGTTGAGGGCCTTTCCTGCCTTTCTTGCCAGATGCCATTCCCAGCCCGCAAAGCCCAGTACCCCAACCATGAGGACCAGCACCATTGATAAGGCAATGATCGCTCGTCGCATCAAACGGTTTCGCTCTTGCTCACGGCGTCGCTGGACCTCCTCTTGTTCCTCTTCTCTTCGCTCCTGCTCCTCACGCCGGATCTTCTCCTCCAGCTGCCCGGCAACGTACCGCCGCCTCCAGTTGAGAATGGCCTGGGCCAGGACGTCATGAAAGATTTCATAACGCGGCAGTTCTCCGGGCGCCTGCACGGTTCTCAGGATGCGCATGTCCTGGCCACTCAGACGCAGCAGGATGGCCTGCACCTTTTCTTCCGTCAGGTCAGTCCAGGAAGCAAGAGCGGCTGCCTCCTGCGCGATCTTTGTGCCCGAAGGCGTCACCATATACCGAAGAATGTTCGCCGCGCCGTCGCGCTCAGAACCAGTCAACCTGCCCATGATCGTGTCGAGATGCGTACGCGCAATATTTTCCGCGCGGCCCAGCGCTTCGAAGGTTTGCAGTCGCAGGACGTGCGAGCCGGCGGCGCGCTCTTCATCCCAAAGACGCATCAGGACCACCTGCAGCAGAGGCGTTTCGATCTCGGTTGCGGGAGCTGTTGAGGATAGATTCTCGATGGCGCCTCGCCCGGTCTGTTCGGAAGTTACCTTCACCTCTCGCAGATCATCCAGGATTGATTCGACCAAAATCGGTTCAATTGTTACCGTTTCTTGCCCGCTGGGCAGTCGCCGATTGTATTCGTCGAGAGGCTTGGTGATCGCTTCTTTGGCGCCGTCACGGTCGAGGTGTTCGAGCCGCAACATGTTGTTCATCAGCGTTGGAATGCGGCCCTGGAAACGGTCGAGCTTGCTCAGGCCGTCCTCGCGCAGCGAGAGCAGGAAATTCACGTTGAGGTCTCGACGATTTACCGTCCGCGCGAATTCAGCTTCGAAGGCTTCGGTACGGTCAGAGACAGGATTGTAAAGAAAGTATTCCTCGAACTGATCGAAGACGAAGAAGAGCGGCCCTCGCGACCCGCGCACCACCTGACCCAGGAATTCATCCAAAG
>JBGPNE010000575.1:0-2771 GCA_041487335.1 Pyrinomonadaceae bacterium | reverse complement strand
GGTGCCGAACCAATGAGCGGCGGACGGCGGGAGATAACGGATTGAAAGGTTCGTCGCGCCAACGTCGTGCGTAGCTATCCAGGGCGCGAAAATTGCGACGATGACGAGAATCGCGACGATGATTAGGCCAACTATGGTAAGGCGATTCATACGATTTTAGATTTTAGATTTTTGATTTGCGATTTCTGGTTTGCCCACAAAGCACAGGACTACACAATCACAAATGCAAAATCAAAAATTAAGAGACTCTAATCCTGGGATCCAGCCATCGGTAAATCATATCCGTCAGACTGTTTGCGATGATGTAAGTCATGCTAATCACCAGCACACATCCCTGCACGACGCGGTAATCACGCTTACCTATCCCGTCCTCTACGAGCAGCAGACCCAGACCAGGCCAGCCGAAAATCTTTTCCGTGATGATTGCACCAGCGAGAAGCACGCCGAGTTGCAGACCAAGTATTGTGACAACTGGAATCAGGCCGTTTTTCAGAACGTGTTTGTAAACAACTTTGGTTTCGCTCAGACCTTTCGCGCGAGCAGTACGCACATAGTCTTCGCCCATCTCTTCAATGACGGAAGAGCGGACCATGCGTGTGAGGATGGCCGACAGGGCGGCGCCGAGAGTGAATGATGGCAGAATAATGTCGCTCCAATCGAATCGACCAGACGGCGCGAGCCATCCGAGTTTTACGGCGAACACATAGACCAGCAGCGGACCGATTACAAAACTGGGCAAGCTGATGCCGATCAGGGCGACGACGGAAGCCGCGTTATCAATCCATGTACCCCGGTTCTTTCCCGCGACGACGCCGAGCGGAATTGAGATGATCACAGCGATCAGCAGAGCCGCAATGGCAAGTTCGATGGTTGCGGGATAACGTTCGACGATCAAGTCGACCACCGGCCTATCGGTACGAAAAGACAGGCCCATGTCCCCATGGAGAATTCCGCGCCAGTAGTCAGTGTAGCGATTGTTTGCGCCATGCCATTGAAATTGCCTGTTGTTCCGGGCGTTGCGCGGGAATGAAAAAAAGAACGGAGGACGATCGAGACCATGTTTCTGGCGAAACTGCTCAAACTGCTCGGGCGTCGCTTGCTCTCCTAAGACCGCTACGGCCGGATCGCCAGGCACGAGTTCAATCAACAGAGTGACAAGCGAAACCACTGTCCACATTACAAGCAGCAAGATTACGATGCGGCGCAGCGTGCCAAGAATCTTATACTTGAGAGTTGAACGCACCAGGGGCGGGTCTCAGTTGTGCACATTGATAAGAATTCGTGAGGATAATAGCATAGCAGTAGGAGCACAGCATGCTGTGCTCCTACTGGAAAGAACGTAGCCCGCGAGAAAGCTGATGTGGATCGCGTGGCCCCGACAACCGCACGACTAACAAGGCTAAACCTCGCAGGCTACACCTTATGGCTGCAAGTTATTTTGACTGGCAACCAATCTGTCTAGAATCAATCTGGCCGTTGGCCTAAATGCAGCGCCGCAATTCCACCAGTCAGATTTTGATACTCGACTTCCTCGAATCCGACTTCGCGCATCAGTGAAGCGACTTGTCTTTGATCGGGAAACCGCGAAACTGAATCAGGCAAATACTGGTATGCACCCCTTGACCCGCTAACCAGGCCGCCAGCGAAAGGCAGCAGCTTCGTGAAGTAGAAGTGAAACAGAGAGCGAAATCCAGGCACTACCGGTTTCGAAAACTCAAGCACAGCAACCCTGCCGCCGGGCTTCAGTACTCTCAAAAGCTCCTTCAGTCCTCCTTCGACGCTCGCAAGATTTCGCAGCCCAAACGCAATGGTTACTCCATCGAACGAGCGGTCGAGAAAGGGCAGATTTAACGCGTCAGCTTCGATGAACGGAATTGCCACGGCGCGCTTGGAAGCTTTGCGAGCAGCAATTTCAAGCATCGGTCGGCAGAAGTCCGTGCCGACTATTCGTGCGCCAGTTGTTTCAAACAGCGTGAGCGAAAGATCTCCGGTGCCACAGGCGACATCGAGAATCTGAACGCTGCCGGTCGGAAGAGCGTCCCGTAACTTGTCTGTCGCCACCCGCCTCCATCGCTTGTCCATGTTGGCGGACAGCAAATGATTCAAAAGATCGTACCGCGAAGCGATGGTCGCAAACATCTCGCGGACGCGACTTGCATGCTCGTTCTCGGCCGCACTTCTATTGTCAGACACAGTTAACCGAAAGTTGATTAAGGTATGGTTGCAAGCCTATTGCGAAAGCTTTGTAATTAGTCGGGTTTGGTTGCAGAGCCCGGCCGGGATGTCGGTTTCGAGTCCGGCCGGGTTGGCTTCGGCTCAGCGTTCTGGTTGAACTCGCCCAAAAGCTCGACTTTTACGTGGGGTTCGAGTTCGGCCCGTAATCGTTCGGAGTTTCCCACAACAACTGATGCGATGGCAGCACCATGAAACAGACGAGTTGCTGTTCTTTGGAGATCATTTGCTGAGACTCCGGTCAAAGCCTGCAACTGCTCGGCAATCGAAGGCAGATTATAAGTGTCGATATTGAGCCAGGCTTCAGCCATTCCGTCGGGCGTGGCCAGTTCTTTCCTAGACTCGACAATGGCCTCATTTTTGGCTTGTTCTAACTCCGCAGCGGAAGCAGGCGCGGTGACCAGAGACTGCAGCGCGTTACGCGCAGCCTCAAGGGGCTTAGCCGCCAGTGAACTATTTACAGTGGCTCCCATTACAAACATTCCGGGCAGGATGCGCGCCTCATGCCTGACGAAAACGGGACTGTGTGTTAAGTCAGG
>JBGPNE010000574.1:0-2779 GCA_041487335.1 Pyrinomonadaceae bacterium | reverse complement strand
TATCTAATTCTAGAAGAGAACAAGATGGGTGAGATCGAACCACTGGCTCCCAAAAGACCGAGCCTCTTCCGCAACTACCTCAGCTTCGTCGGGTCGGCGATCGTTGTCGCGAGCCTCGCGAGTGATGTCCTCCTGTTTTTCATCGAGGTCACGTCAACTGTTGAGAATCCTTATGTTGGAATCCTCACCTACATAATTATTCCCTCGGCCCTGATGTTCGGCCTGTTCGTTGTCGTAGTTGGCATGATCTTTGAACGGCGACGACGACGGCGCGCTGCGCCCTCTGCCATAACGCCCTACCCAAAGCTGGATTTAAATGACCCGCATGCTCGTCGCGCGTTCCTGGCTTTTCTCATGATCACATTTTTCTTCGTCTCAGCCAGCGCCTTCGTAAGCTATCGCGCCTTCGAATTCACGGAATCGGTTACCTTCTGTGGCCAGACTTGCCATACGCCGATGAAGCCGGAATTCACGGCCTACGAGGCCGGCGCTCATGCGCGCGTGCGTTGCGTCGATTGTCATGTTGGATCCGGCGCCGGTTGGTATGCACGTTCAAAGCTTTCCGGCGCTTATCAGCTCTATGCAGTGACCTTCAACAAGTTTTCCAGGCCCATCACCACTCCAGTTCATAACCTGCGCCCGGCCCCGGAAACCTGCGAACAGTGTCACTGGCCCGAAAAGTTTTTTGGCGCGCAGATGAAAGTCTTCAATCGTTACGGCTATGACGAACAGAACACGGTGCGCCAAAGACGTATGTTGATAAACGTCGGCGGGGGCAGTCCGACCAACGGGCTGGTTACGGGCATCCACTGGCACATGAACATCGGCAATGAAGTTACCTACATCGCGACGGACGAGCATCGGCAGGTGATTCCCTGGGTGCAAATCAAAGATCGCCGGGGGAACGTCACTCAGTATTACGATCGCACGCGGCCGCTTTCACCGGAGCGGGTTGCCGCCGCCACTAAGCGCCGGATGGACTGTGTCGATTGTCACAATCGGCCCGCGCACGTTTATCTGCCGCCGGATGTGGCTGTGGACCAGGGTTTCGTCGCCGGCAGATTGGATCCTTCGATACCGTATCTTAAGCGCAAGGCTGTTGAAGTTCTGAGCGGCCGATACGAAACTACCCCTCAAGCTCTCAGTTCAATTGATAAGGGCTTGAATGAGTTCTATCAGACGAACTACAAAGACGTGTACTCACAGAAACAGGCCGCGATCAAGGGCGCCGTCACCGAAGTTCAGCGGATCTTCCAGACTTACTTTTTTCCCGAGATGAACACCGACTGGCAGACCCACCCAAACAACATCGGCCATCTTTATTTCTCGGGCTGCTTCCGCTGTCACGACGGCGAACACGTCAGCAGCACCGGCAAAGTCATCACCAACAACTGCAACGTTTGCCACACGGTGATCTATGACTCGCTGGCGCCGCCAGAGAAGAATACGAAGACCGGCCCGTTCCAACATCCGGTCGATCTGGGCTCGCTCAGCGAACACAAATGCGAGTTTTGCCATAAGGCTAACAAGCCATTCCAACATCCGGTTAATCTTGGTGATATCTCGATGTTCCAGTGCGTGGAGTGCCATCAGAAGAAGTAGCAGATGTTTGACATCGCAATCTGCGATCTCAAAGAGTAGTCTCGCCCAAAGAATTTTCCCCAACGCTGAGCAAAAAACCCCAAGCGACCACTGTCGCGGAACCAGACACTCCCGTTTTTCTAAGCCCGGGCAACCAACTCAAGTCGGCATGTGAATTGCCGTTGTAATCGTTAAGAAACGAGCATCCAAGCCCGCCCCGGCTCAAGGAAAGCAGAGGCGGCGTCTGATTTCTTATGGGCGAACACAACGTCGAGCAGCAATTTGACGAGAAGATGTCGCAAGCCTTTATGAGGGCGTTGCTTGAGGATCTTCGCGCTTTGGAATTCATGATCGAAACCGGCCGCTTCGAAACCGGGGTGACGCGCATTGGCGCTGAACAGGAAATGTTCCTGGTTGATAGCAATCTGCGGCCGGCAGCCATCTCTCTGGAAGTCCTGGATCGCGCCAAAGACTTTCGCCTGACAACTGAGATCGCCAGATTCAATCTTGAAGCGAATCTGACTCCCCTGCACCTGACGGGGCCATGTTTTGACAAGATGGAGCGTGAACTGCGCGAACTGTTGGCGCTGGTGCGTACGAGTGCCGCGGGATTGGGCGCCGATGTGCTCCTCTCCGGCATCTTGCCCACGCTCAAGAAATCAGATCTGACGCTCGAAAACCTTGCGCCTATTCCCCGCTACCATCAGCTTAACCGCGGCGTGATTGGGCTCAGGGGCGGACCTTTCTCGATTCACATAAAAGGCCTGGACGAAATTGAGATTACGCATGACAACATCATGATGGAATCGTGCAACACAAGCTTCCAGGTGCATTTTCAGACGAGTCCCGCACAGTTTGCCGCGCACTACAACATGGCTCAGGCGATTACCAGTCCGGTTCTCGCCGCAGCAGTTAATTCTCCGCTTCTGTTTGGTCATCGGTTGTGGCAAGAGACGCGGGTAGCGTTGTTCCGACAATCGACCGACGCTCGCTCGCGAACCCAAACGGCCCGCAGCCAGCCAACCAGGGTCAGCTTTGGCGACCAGTGGCTGAAGAGCTCGGTAGTCGAACTTTTCCACGATCAGATTTGTCGCTTCCGCCCAATCATGATCACCCAGGGGGATGAAGATCCGTTTCAAGTATTGGCGCGCGGCGGGACTCCCCTTCTCTCCGCTCTACGAATGCACAATGGCACGGT
>JBGPNE010000573.1:0-2786 GCA_041487335.1 Pyrinomonadaceae bacterium | reverse complement strand
GGAACACCTGTTCTCGGTTCTGAGATCGAGCGAGTCGTGCGCAACGCTCCTTGCCCGGTGCTTTGTGTGCCGGCAAGCAGAGTGATGACCCCGTTACCAGCTCTGGTCACTCAACCAGTTAGTTGAATAGAGAACCGAACTTCAGCAAGCCGTGGAAAGACATCAAGCGCTGAAATAGAAAATGAGACGAAGCCTATTGCAGGTTTCGCCTCGCTTTTTTGATTGATGAAAGTAAATTACTGGCTGACTAATTGCAGTCTACCGTCCGACAGTCGGATTGCAAACACGCTGCGTTCGTACATTGTCAAAGGTGCAGATTCCTTACGCTGAACGGTGGCAAGTTGTTCACGCGTGAGGCTGCTTGCGTCGCGAACTGCTAGCGGATCGCGAATTAAGGCGTAACGCCGACCTATTCTTCGAACATACTCCTGCGTCTCGCTATAGGGAGGCACGCGATAACCGTACTTGATTACCGCGCCTTCGCCCGCGTTGTAGCCGGCAAGGGCGAGGGTAATATCCCCGTCAAACTGGTCTAGCAGGAACCGCATGTAGCGCGCTCCGCCTTCAATGTTCTGCCGCGGGTCGAAAATATTTATTACTCCAAAGCGCACCGCCGTCCCCGGCATCAACTGCATCAATCCGCGTGCCCCTTTTGGCGAGATGGCCTTCTGTTTAAACGTTGATTCCTGATGCATGATTGAGTAGAGCAGAATTGGATCAACTGCATTGCGCTTGCCCGATTCGACTATCAAGTTATCGACATCGGAATTACCCGTGGTGAAGCCGTCGAGCGACTCGCTTACCTTCATACTTGTAAGCTGATTAAGAGGAGTGTTGGAGTGTGAGTAGCGGAGATTACTGGAGGTGACGAGTTTGCGACCACGAACATCTTTCCTGGAACGCCGTGCCGGCGCAGGAGGTAACTGTACGCGCACACCGTTTTCGAAATCGAAGTTATCGAAGCGATAAGCAGGGCCGTTTTGGGCCAAAACAGGCAGTGCGGCTGCAAGTATGAGTGCGGAAACTAAAGTGAAGCGTTTCATGCGATTCGAATCCTGTCTTCTGATTTACCCCGTGCGGCGTCGCTATTAATGAAGTCTTAAGCGCGTGAGCAGTTCGTGAGGCAACGTCGTCCAGCCCCCAATGTTCAGGAGCGGTAGGTATCATACCACGGGCGTTAAACTATTGCCAACACAGTTTAGCGAAGCCGGATTTCCTCAGTTTTGCAGGGTTTCCCTGCTGATTGAGTAGCTGGATCCGGTCTGATTGAGCCCCCGGTAGGTCGTAGTTGCCGGCTGGAGGAGTGCCGTAGCAAGATTGAAGTGGGTTAGAAACTACGCAGGGACAAATCGGGAATGCTCGGTTTTCGGGAGGCGATTAAGAAAACCTATTGACAGCGGTAGTATGATACGCGTGCATTTCGAGACAACCTCAAATCTCAATTAACCCGCGCGCTCCTGCGCGCCTCACAAAAGGACATGAAAATGAAAAAGCTTCTCACCGCATTGCTGTCACTTCTTTTTGTATTCGCGATCGCAGTCGGAATGCAAGACGGTAAATCCTCCACCAAGACAAACAACTCCAATGGCACGACCTCGAGACGTCGCGGTCCGATCTTTCGTGCTACTGCAGACCAGGTGAAACAAGCTCAAGGGATCCTGAAAGAGCGTGGCTTCTACAGCGGAGCACAAACCGGAAAGCTTGATGACGATAGCCGCGCCGGCCTCAAAAAATATCAGGGGGCCGAAGCGCTGAAAGTTACGGGCACGCTAAATAAGGTGACGCTGGAAAAGATGAGCATTGCTCTAACCGATAAGCAGAAGAGTATGTAGGTTCGACCGTCGGGACCTCCGCGCTGCGGGGACAAACCAAAAGCGCGAGCGCACGTTCGTCAACGGCGTGTGCTCGCGCTTCCCAATTGCTGATAATTTCCGCCCGTCAAATCAGCCGTCTAGCTCAAAAGCCTTTCGACTATGCTGTAGCTTGCTTCGAGTGCTTCGGCCAGTTTATCGGGTTGATTGCCGCCACCTTCGGCCATGTCGGGTTTGCCGCCACCTTTTCCGCCGACGATGGGCGCCAATTCTTTAATCACCTGGCCGGCTGGAATCTTCTTTAACAGATCATCCGAGGTGCGGACGATCAGAGAAACCTTGCCATCGCCAGACCGGCCCAACACCACGACCCCGGATTTGATTCGGGCGAGAAGCCTATCGGAAAGCTGACGCATACCCGCTGCGTCGAGACCACTGGCCTCACGCGCCAAAACGCGCACGCCAGCAATGTCACGCGACTCATCGCCGTTTGCAGCAGCTCGCACAGCACCCGTCGCGATCTTCATACGCAACTCTTCGGCTTCCCGTCTGGCCTTTTTCAGTTCCTCTTGCAGCCTGCCTACGACCGCGGGCAATTCCGTGCGCGAAGTGCGCAACCCGCTCGCCACTTGATCGATAAGCAACTCGTCCTCGCGAAAACGTTCGTAGGCATCAACGCCGGTCACGGCACGAATGCGCCGCACTCCAGACGCGATCGATTCGTCGCTCGTAATCTTGAAGACGCCGATATCACCCGTCGCGCGCACGTGCGTGCCGCCGCAAAGCTCTTTGGAAAAAATCGCTTCCGCGCCATTGATGGAAAGCACGCGCACTTTCTCGCCATACTTCTCGCCGAACAGGGCCATCGCGCCCGAACGCATCGCCTCTTCAACCGCCATCTCGTTCGTTTGCACCGGCTCGTTGCGCAGGATGTGATAGTTGACCAAACGCTCGATCTCTTCGATCTCGCTTTGT
>JBGPNE010000572.1:0-2793 GCA_041487335.1 Pyrinomonadaceae bacterium | reverse complement strand
GAAAGGTATTCATTACTGTGGCTATGTTGCCAAAGAGGCTCCCGTCCGATCCACTAGCTATACTCGCGAGTATCTCCGGCCTTCGGGCCAGAAGCTTGTTTTTGTCTCAGCAGGTGGTGGCGCGGATGGCGCTTTTCTCATGCGTAATTATATTCGCGCGCTCCGACTATTGGGCCCTAAAGTCAATTTCGTCACCCTCATGGCGCTGGGCGCGAATTCACCACCACAACTCCAGCAAAAACTGACTACCAAGGCACAAGCACTTCCTGTTCACATCGTACCCTACGTAGAAGACAGTTTGAGCGTTATCGCTGCGGCTGATTTAGTCGTTTGTATGGCGGGCTACAACACTTTGTCCGAAGTGTTGCACCTGAGGAAAAAGGCTCTGGTAGTTCCGCGCTCAGGACCAAGCGCTGAACAGAGGATACGTGGCGCATTGCTAGCAAAGCGAGGACTGATTGACGTGCTATACCCCGAAGACGTGACTCCCGAAAGCCTTGCGCTGCGGCTTCTGACAAACCTAGAGCGAGATGATTACCCGGTTTATGACGAGAGCATTGACACAACCGGTGGGCGGCGGGCCGCCACCTACCTGATGGAACTGATCGAGACGAAGACTAAAAAAGCATATGCAGCCGCCGTCTGAACAGAACTTTACCCTCGGATATATCGTGAGCACCTGGCCGCGTCTATCGCAGACGTTTGTGCTTAGTGAGATCCTCGCACTGGAGCGAAGAGGGGTGCCACTGCGTATCTTCTCAGCTAAAGACCCGGGCGGTGAGCCCATCCACGCTGACGTGGCGCAGGTGAAGGCCGAGGTCGTCTACCTATCGCTTTGGTACCACTGGAAGCGCGCCCTTCATGCCAATCTACGCCTCGCCGGCAGGCTACCTAAGCGCTACTGTCGAATCTTACTCAGAGCTATACGCTATCGGCGATGGGATGCGATCCGGCGCTTTTTCCAGGCATGTTACCTGGCAGAAATGCTACGAGAGGAACCGGTCGCTCACCTACACGCTCACTTTGCGACAGCCCCCGCCCTCATCGCCATGTTCACGCAAGAGCTGACTGCCATTCCCTATACGTTCACAGCGCACGCTAGAGACATCTATGTCGACACACCGCCAAAGCTTCTTCGCGCAGAGATGCAGCGCGCCGAAGCGGTGGTCACCGTAAGTGAATACAACCGGAGATACCTGTCGGATCAACTCGGTCCTACCCCGAACGGTAAAGTGCGTTGCATATATAACGGTCTCGATCTACGCCAATTCAACTTCCGCTGGCCACACGCGTGCGATTCCAGACCACCTCTGATCCTTTCAATCGGCAGGTTGATCGAAAAAAAGGGATTCGGCGACTTAATCATGAGCGCTGCGATCTTGCGGCGACGAGGCCATCGCTTTCGAGTCGAGATCATCGGCGCCGGCCCATTGCAACCGAGCCTGGAAGCTCAGGCGAAGCGACTCGGCCTGGAGGACTATGTGAAGCTCCTTGGCGCGCAACCCCAGGAGATGGTACGCCAAGCACTCCAGCGTGCCACCCTTTTTGCTTTGCCGTGCGTGATTTCCGCTGATGGCGACCGCGACGGCATCCCGACCGTACTAATGGAAGCAATGGCTAGTGGGATACCCGTCGTTTCGACCAAGGTATCAGGAATTCCTGAGCTGATTGAATCTGGCCGCGATGGTCTGCTCGTCGATCCGAACAATCCTGTGTTGCTTGCTGACGCTCTTGACCGACTTCTGACCGATTCACAGTTACGAGACCGCCTGGCCCGGGCAGCTCGTAACAAGATTGAAGAGCGGTTTGCCATCGATCGCAACTGCACGCAATTGCTCGCGCTTTGCCAACACGTAGCAGGATAGTGAGCATCGTCTACTTATGGTGTTTTGTTATCAGCTGGGTTCAATTGCTTGTTTCTTGAATTTTGTCAACTAATGCTTGCGCGCGCGGAGGTTCAACACGTTGTCAGAGGCAGTCCATTGTATTGAAGAAGATCGAGAGATTCCGACACTATCAGCAGTTCTCGATCCGGTCGAGCTGCGTCAATATCTCTATCCGGTCCTGCCCCCCGGCTGGGGAATCCTGCGCGATATTGCAGTTCGTGTGCTCCAGCACCATCGCGGACGCCGCTGCACGGTAGAAATCATATTGCAAACAACAAGTGGAAAACACGAGTTGATCGGTAAGGTTTACGAGACGGATCGCTCAGACGTTTACCAGGTAATGAATCGACTGGTCCTATCTGGCTTTGGTCCTAAAGAAGAGTTTTCGATACCACAGCCAATCACCTATGTTCCAGCCATACGCCTGCTGTTACAAGAGAAAGTTCAAGGTCCGTTGGCTGAGGAAATCTTTTTGAAAGGCAACGATCAGTCCCGGGCAATGGCAGCAGAGCGATGTGCTCGCTGGCTCGCACATTTCCATGCGACGGCCCCTCGGTCGGGCGAAGTCTTCGACATGAACAACTATCTAGTTTCAATGGAACGATGGTCGCGTCGCATCGCCAGAAGTATCGAGCCCCTGGCGGACAAGGTGTCCAAGTTATATAAGTCGCTAGAAACTGCGGCCTCGGCTCTCAGAAACATCAACATCTGCGCCGGCCATGGCAGTTATAGCCATGCTCAGGTCATTCTGGCCGAAAATCGCGCGGTCACGTTTGATTGGGACGGCTATTGCGTAGCCGATCCCAGCCGTGACGTCGCAAGATTCATCATCGCCCTACGGCACCTATCCCTGAGCGGCCTCGGGCCTATCCGGGTCCTCGATGCTGCCGCGGAAATATTCCGGAAG
>JBGPNE010000571.1:0-2797 GCA_041487335.1 Pyrinomonadaceae bacterium | reverse complement strand
GGGGCATAGCCCCGAAATCAAAAAGCGAGCCAGCCGGTGGGGCACAGCCACCACCTCACATCAGGCGGCAAAGCCGATTGACTAGCTAGCCAAGTTCAGGTTGCGGGTCGGCCCGCTCTGTGAAACTACGCACGCGACGACCTACCTACCATTTACCATTTGCGATTCACTATTTACCTCTTTTGTGCCTTTGCGAATTCGTCGCCCGGATTGAAGTGCGGCATCGATTCCATGTCAGCAACGCGCCGACCAATCGCCAAGGCGATCTCGGCTTCCTGCAGCAGGCCACGAAAATCCCATGAGTCGCTGTATTCATCGGAAGGCTGATGATAATGCGCCGTGTTGTAGGCCTTGAACTGCTCTTCGCCCCAGCCCTTCGGCCGGCCGACAAAATCGTCGCCCTGCTTCAAACTGATCGAAGGAACCCCAACCTTCGCAAACGGAAAATGATCTGAGCGATAGAACGAGCCTTGTTCTGGTCGCGTGTCGGCAGAGACACGCATCCCGTGTTCGCGAGCAACCGACTCAACAACGGCCGAGAGTGTCGAACGTTCTGCGCCAAGAGGGATGAAGTCGTGTGTCGTCCCCAGCACGTTCATGGAATCGAGATTGACGTTTGCAGCGGTCTTCTCAACCGGCACCAGCGGATGTTTTGCATACCATTCCGATCCGAGCAGTCCTTGCTCTTCGGCGGTGGGAAACAAGAAAAGGCTTGATCTTCTCGGCCGTTGAGTCGGCGGAAGCCTGGTGAGTGCCTGGGCTATCGCAATAACTGACGCCACTCCCGATGCATTATCAACGGCTCCGTTGTAAATCGTGTCACCGGTTTTATCGGGAGCACCAATGCCAAAATGGTCCCAATGTGCTGAGTAGACGACGTACTCGTCGCGCAATTTCGGATCTCGGCCTCTGAGGATTCCTGCAACATTTGGAGCCTCGACGCGTTTCACTTCGCTTTTCAAATCAATTTTGCCTTTTAAGCCCAATTTCACCGGCTGAAAATCTCTCGTTGCAGCCTTCGCGCGGAGCTCATCCAGATCCTGCCCGGCGAGCTTAATCATTCTTCGGCCAGCGTCATCAGTCATCCACGAACGAATTTTTAGAAACGGCGTCGTGTCGTTACCGCTGCGGGCAATATCGAAACGCCATGAGCCATTCGATGTGCGCACAACACTCCACGGATAACCCGCGGATTGGTCCGTGTGCAGCAGGATCGCGCCGACGGCTCCGCGCCGCGCGGCCTCTTCGTATTTGTAAGTCCAGCGTCCGTAGTAGGTAAGTGTTCTACCGCTGAACAGATTTGGCTCTGCGCTAGTAGCTGGCGGATCATTTACCAGCATCACCAGGACCTTGCCGCGATAGTCCGACGCATCGCCTTTGTAGTCATTCCATTTTTGCTCAGGCGCACTGATTCCGTAACCGACAAAAACCAGATCGGCATCGACATCGACTTCATTAGTCTGAGCTCCGGTGAACACCACGTATTCGTCAGCAAACTTGAAGGTTTCTTTGTCATTGCGAGAGGCGATCGTTAGCTTTGTGTTCGGATCGGCTTTGACGCCAACGAGCGAGACTGGTTGAAAGAAACTGCTCTGCGCTCCAGCGCCCTTCAACCCCAGCGCTTCTAACTGTGCAGCAATGTAATTCGCGGCGATCTCACCACCGCGTGCCCCGGTTCCCCGCCCCTCCAGCAAGTCAGATGAGAGAAACTTGATGTGCGCTCGAATCGCATCTTCGTCGATAGCAATATCCGTTGCCCTGCGCTGCTGCGAGACGCCCGCTAGCGCGAAGGCTGCGATTAGCAAAGCAACAATCGAGACTCGCGACTCCATGATCCGTGTTCGTGACACTTCGTCAGTCCTCATTCTCTTCCTGTAATAAGCGCCATTGCCTCAGCTCTCGTGCGCGGGTCTTTGCGAAAGCCTCCCAATACTGCCGATGTGACCGTTTTCGCGCTTGCCTTCCTGATTCCTCTAAGCGTCATACAGGTATGCTCGGCTTCAATCACCACCATCACACCGATTGGTTTCAATCCCTCGAAAAGTGTATTGGCGATGTCAGTTGTCAAACGCTCCTGCAGTTGCAGACGCCGCGAAAATGTTTCCGCCAGTCGCGCCAGCTTCGAGAGTCCAAGAATGCGACCATCCTTGGGAATGTAGGCTATGTGACACTTACCGACGAAAGGCGCGAGATGATGTTCGCACATTGAAGCGATGCTGATGTCCTTAACAATGACCATCTCATCATGTTTGTCACCCGGCAGAGGGACGACGTACTCGTGCGGATCTTCGCGCATTCCGGAGGTCAATTCCGCAAACATCTCAGCCACGCGTTGTGGTGTCTCTTTGAGGCCGGGCCGCTCTGGATCTTCGCCGATGCCTTCAAGAATCAGGCGAACGCCACGAGCTATCGTTTCGAGATCCACAGGGGGATGAGTGCGCGCGTGTGACTTTCGGGCCAAATCCTCTTCTGAAAACTCTATGGCCATTTAGTCCCCTCTGCCCAGAGAGCGAATCTAGGCTTTCTTTGTCACCAGAGCTAACCGTGCTGCCTCTTCCACAACTCTCAGTGGAACGTTTGCGCTTCGCGCAGCCTGGCGACACTGCTCGTATTCTGGCATTTGGTTAACCACGTTGCCGTTCAACCGCGCTACTTTAACATCAATTGGCCCATACTGTGTTTCCACGCGAACAATCTGGCGTTCCAGTGCGCGGCGCTCTACCTCATAGCTGCGAACACCCAGCGTTGTCGTCTCGCCGAAGAGCATTTCCATCAGTTCTTCTCGTTCTGCATTTCG
>JBGPNE010000570.1:0-2804 GCA_041487335.1 Pyrinomonadaceae bacterium | reverse complement strand
CGCTCGCCCGGGCGCGTAATCTACGCGCGCCAGCGCGCCTCAGACCTGGCGTAATTCAATAACGAAACTTTCACGAAGGAGAGACCGCTATGACTCTTCATAAAATCTTCGCCACGATGTTGTTCGCATGTTTGCTGATTATTCTTGCTGCAAGCAATCAACAGGTCCTGGCGCAGTCGTCTGATCAAGCTTCTCAAACCGAGAGGAAGGACGATGAAACTAACCTTGACACACAACTGTATTTGCTTATCGCCACCAATCAGGCCGTCGACGATGCAAAATTGCCTGCGGCGCTTGACCCCGTGATGAAGCAGCTGCACGCTGCCCTGCCGTTTAAGAATTACCGGCTTGCAGCTACGTTAATCAACCGCGTCAATAATGGAGGAAGTCTGAATCTGAAGTGGGTAGGCGGTCCACTCCTGGGTCCCCAGCCGGGCAGCCCGGCTGGGGTGGTGGACCTGGCAACCGGCGCTGTCTCTGCGAGCACGCCAAGCTTCAATGAGTTTAGAGTGAATAGGGTAAGAATCAGTCGCGATGCGGAGGGCCAGCAGGTCGTACGCATGGAAGGCTTTGGTTTTGGTGCCCGCATCCCGATTCAAACTGCCAGCGCGGTGGCGTCAAACGCGCCTGCCGCGCCTATCTTCAATTATGAACCCACGGGTTTGAACACAGACATCAGCATGCGCGAGGGGGAACCGGTGGTGGTGGGGACCCTGAATGTTGGACCGTCAGGCGACGCCATCATTCTGGTGATGTCCGCCAAACGCACGTCGTGGTAACTCTAAACATGTCGCGGAGGTTGTGGCACGCAACGCGCTAGACTAGGGAAATTCAGGCTGTCGGTTCTAAACTAGTCTGAAGGTGAGAAAAGAGGCGTTGCGATTACTGATCGTAGATGATGAAGAGGCTGCGCGCTATGGCATGCGGCGAGCGCTGAGTACGTTTGGGTATAACGTTTCCGAGGCAGATTCGGCCGAGGCGGCGAGGGCATTAGTCAAGCAGCAGGAACCGGACCTGATGCTGCTGGATGTAAATCTTCCGGGTATGGGCGGGCTTGATTTCCTGCGCGAATTGAAGGATTCGAACGGGAACGGCCCGCTCGTAATTATTATCACCGCCCATGGCTCCGAGCGGATGGCAGTTGAGGCCGTCAAGTCGGGCGCTTACGATTATCTTTCTAAGCCTTTCGAGCTTGATGATCTTAGGCTTGTCATCAAGAACGCGGCCGAAACTATTCAACTCAGACGCGAGAATCTTTCACTCCGCAAGCGTATCGAAGTAGAGAGTTCTCAGCGAGGCACGCTCATCGGAAACTCTGAAGGAATGCAGCGCGTTCGCGCGATGATTGAGAAAGTCGCCGAGACCGATGCGACAGTCCTCGTGAGAGGTGAATCAGGCACCGGTAAGGAACTGGTGGCGCGGGAGATTCACGAAAGAAATAGTGCGCGACATGACGGCGCTTTCGTCGCCGTTAACTGTGCGGCGCTTCCCTCGGAGTTGATCGAATCGGAGCTTTTTGGCCACGAAAGAGGCGCATTTACGGGCGCTGCGGCAAGACGGCTGGGTAAGTTTGAGCAGGCCAATGGCGGCACGCTTTTCCTGGACGAAATTGGCGACATGAGCGCAAACGTGCAAGCGAAGCTCTTGCGCGCGCTCGAAGAGCGAAGGATTGAAAGGCTAGGCGGCAATGAGTCAATTCCTGTGGACGTTCGCATCGTGAGCGCGACGCATCGCCCGCTCGAACAGGAGATAGCGGCGGGCAATTTCCGTGCAGATCTTTTCTATCGTTTACGCGTAGTCACCATTGAAATTCCGCCACTTCGCGAGCGTCGCGAAGACATTCCTTTACTTGCCGAGACATTCGCTCGCGCCGCGGCGGAGCGCTACGAATTACCGCAGAGATCGATTGGACAAGGTGCGCTTCGCCGATTGGTGGAGTACAACTGGCCGGGCAACGTTCGTGAATTGAAAAACACGTTGGATCGCGCTGTGATCATGGCTGAAGCGGATGAGTTAGCCGCGCGCGATTTGCCGCCCGAGATAAGCGCCGGATTCCCGCTGGGCTCAACCGACACCACAGACAATGACGATGGCGATCTGAAGGTTCCTTTTACTGCCGATTTTCGCGAAGACCGGCGAGAATTTGAGCGGCGCTACATCACACGCTGTTTAGAGCACACGCAGGGAAACGTCACGCGGGCCGCCGAGATCCTGGGGATGCACCGGCAGTCGCTGCAACATAAACTTCGGCAACTGGGATTAGGACGCCGCTACGTTTCCGTCTCTCAAGAGCCGCAAGATAATTCCGACAATTGAAAGCCAAGTCCGCCGCCGGTGTTCTGGTTTGTCTTCTATTTTCTTTTGCTCCCGGTCCCGCGAGGGACGAAATGTCTAATAGCTCGGGATAAGCTGCTATTAAGATCCAATCCTGCTAGCAGACATCTGAAAAAGTGGTGAATATCAAGTAGGAGCAGTAAAGCGATCCACGCTCATCACACGAAATAACTCGAATTAAGGCCTCCATTTAGTGCTGCTTCGTGTGGTTTAGTGGATCGTGTTTGTTTTTCAGATGTCTGCTAGGGGAGACATGTCGCTAACTACGGAGCTTATTCCTGAAGAGCGTCATGGTGATATGCACATTGACCTCCCGTGGAGGCCGTTCCACTTCGGGAACGAAAACGTGCTCGGGTTTTCGCTGTCGCCGGGGCGTTGAGACTATGTCAAAACTCGATAGAGTGAAAGAAAGGTGTGATTTGATCGCAAGCGAGCCATTCAATACAGAGCCGCTCGCGTGTAGTCAGCGG
>JBGPNE010000569.1:0-2807 GCA_041487335.1 Pyrinomonadaceae bacterium | reverse complement strand
TGTACAAAGCCATCTTGCCCGACCCGCTCGCCAACGAATTCGGCCAAATCAATCTATTGCTTTCTACTATTTACGACAAGATTCAGGCGTTGGTTCCTGTACCTGACATTTCCGAAGTGCTGGCAAAGGTTGAAGATTTGCTCGATGAGTCCATCGCTTCCGACGGCTATGTCATACACGAATCGGATCGCATCGTTGACTTGAGCAAGATAGATTTCGACGCGCTGCAGAAGCAGTTTGCGAAGGGCAGGAAGCACACCGAGGTTGAACGACTGAGAAATGCACTGGCCGCGAAACTGGCCGAGATGGTGAGGCTGAACCGCACTCGGATGGACTACCTGGAACACTTTCAGGAAATGATTGATGAGTACAACTCGGGCGCGGTGAACGTAGAGGTGATGTTTGAGCGTCTGGTGAAGTTTACTAAAGAACTCAATGCCGAAGAGCAGCGCCACATCGCCGAGCAACTGACAAAAGAAGAGCTCGCTCTTTTCGATCTTTTAACCAGACCTCAAATCTCTTTGACACCGAAAGAACGCAAACAGGTGAAGAAGGTCGCGCAAGAACTATTAGAGACTCTCAAACGCGAAAAGTTGGTTTTGGATTGGCGGGCCAAACAACAATCAAGAGCATCTGTCCGCCTCGCGATTGAAGAAACCCTTGATCGCCTTCCTCGTGTGTACGCGAAAGAGCTGTACAGTGTGAAATGTGATCTTGTGTACCAACACGTCTTCGACTCGTATTTCGGTCCTGCAAAGAGCATTTACTCACCGGCAGTTTAGGAACTTCTACTCCCCGCCGCGCGCTTATGCACAGCTGGTCAGCGCCGGTACTGCCAAGGCTCTCGGCAACAATGACATTCGCCGCCACAGGCTATCTTCATGATGGTGTCTCGATCATTCCCCTATCCTTCCTCAGGAGTCTGTCGGCATAATGCTTCAACCTCTGTGTGAACCCTCCGTTTCTCTGTGTCTCAGTGGTTAATTATCGCGCGAAAAGGGGCTCACCACAGACGCAGAAAGCGCTGAGTCAAAACTTTGAGAAGGTTTTTTGCGTAGAGCAAACGAACCACGGAAGAATTGTCATAAACAATCAAGATAGGACTAGAGACTACCGATGACGGATTCCACGGAAGCTCCAACAGAGCAGGGCGCTGAAGTCACGAGCCCGGCGATTAGCGATCAGGCTACAGAATCTTCGAGAGTCGTTTCTGACTCTGGTTCGCCGCATGAGCTCGAGTCTAACCAGCCCGAAAGCGGGCTTTGGACTTCAATCCGCGAAGCACTGCGCGGCACCCATCGCGACTTTACTGTGGGACCAATTGGTCGCGCCCTTTTCCTGCTCGCCATTCCGATGGTGCTGGAAATGTGCATGGAGAGCATCTTTGCCGTAGTCGACATGTTCTGGGTTTCCCATCTGGGCTCCGATGCAGTGGCTACCGTAGGGATAACCGAATCGATGTTGACGTTGATGTACGCTGTCGCCATCGGCCTGGGAATTGGCGCGACTGCGATGGTCGCCCGGCGCATTGGCGAACACAACGCCGATGGCGCCGCCCGCGCAGCCGTGCAGGCCATCGCCCTGGGCGTGATTGTTTCGATCGTTTTCGCGATTGTTGGGGTGTCCTTCTCAGGAAGACTTCTCTCAGCGATGGGTGGATCTCCCTGGGTCATCGCAAACGGAGCAGGATTCACGAAGGTGATGTTTGCCGGAAATGCTTCGATACTTTTGCTCTTTCTCATCAATGCAATCTTTCGCGGAGCGGGTGACGCGGCCATAGCGATGCGCGTGCTTTGGCTGGCAAACACCATCAACATTGTTCTGGGGCCGTGTTTCATCTTTGGTCTGGGTCCGTTTCCAAAGCTCGGCGTCGTAGGGGCAGCAGTGGCCACAACAATCGGGCGTGGCAGCGGAGTGGTCTACGCGTTTAGCAGACTGATCCGTTCCGGAGGACGCTTCGACATTGTGCGACGTCATTTAAGACTCGAGCCTTCGATCATGGCGCGACTCGTGCGGCTCTCAGCCAGCGGCACGTTTCAGGTATTCATCGGCATGGCAAGCTGGATTGGTTTAGTGCGAACTCTCTCCAGCTTTGGCAGTGATGCGGTCGCCGGTTATACGATCGGCATTCGCGTGATCATTTTTGCCCTCCTGCCATCCTTCGGAATGGCTAACGCTGCCGCAACGATGGTGGGGCAAGCATTGGGAGCAAGGAAGCCGGATCGCGCCGAGCAGGCGGTTTGGAAGGCTGGCTTCTATAACATGATCTTCCTTGGAATAGTCGGAATTGTTTTCGTGTTGTTTGCAAGGCAGATCATTGGTCTGTATGGTTCTGACCCGAAAGTTGTGCCTTACGGAGTCGATTGTCTGCGCATCGTCGCCTACGGATTTCTTTTCTACGCTTACGGCATGGTACTGACGCAGTCATTCAATGGTGCTGGCGACACTCGGACGCCGACGATCATCAACCTGTTTGTCTTCTGGCTGTGGGAACTGCCGCTGGCGTATGTGCTGGCCATCGTTTTCGGCATCGGACCTCGTGGAGTGTTTATCGCGATCACCATCGCATTTTCAACTCTTGCGCTTGTCAGCGGACTGCTTTTCCGCAGGGGGAGATGGAAGACTCGCGTCGTGTGAACCCGCCACCTGCATACTCGTCAGTTGGGTCGTAGTCGGTTAGAAAGCCAACGTCGGTACCGAATAAGTATCTCTGGTCATCGACGACGAACTTAATGACCCCAGCCCCATAGTGAATATTTTCCCGCAGGGCCTTGACCATCTCATCGCGCGTGTCGGCAAAGAAGTAT
>JBGPNE010000568.1:0-2810 GCA_041487335.1 Pyrinomonadaceae bacterium | reverse complement strand
AGCGCCGCATTCACCTTCGCCGCAACCCTCTTTTGTTCCGGTCAAGTTTAACTGCTCACGCAGAACGTCTAGCAGGCGTTCCATGGGATAAGCATGAAGGGTTTGCGCCCTGGTATTGACAGTGCAGCGAATGTTTATCTTCTTCTGCGGCATCTCTCAGTGTGTGTCGATCAATAGCGCTGCGGTAATCACCTTAACTTTCATGATTGGTCACTCACACCGGGCTATTTGAGTAGCGCCTCCATCAACGTCTCTGGCATCAACGGCACGTGATTAATGCTCACACCCGTCGCATTCTCGATCGCATTTAGGATTGCGGGCGCGGGACCATCCATCGGTAACTCGCCAATCCCTTTTGCACCTGCCGGTCCAAAGGCATATGGATTCTCCGCGAAATAGACTCGGATCGGCGGAATATCTGCTGCTGTCGGAATGATGTAGTTGGTCATCTGATTGTTGGCCATGCGCCCCTCTTGCCAAACGACATTTTCGAAGAGTGTGAAGCCTATGGCCTGAGCTACGCCTCCTTCAATCTGCCCAGTCGCAAGCACCGGGTTGATGACTCTACCAACCTCCTGCACCGCAACGAAATCCTCTACGTGTGCTTCAAAGGTAAGCATGTCAACCGCTACTTCTGCCACATACACTGCCCAAGCATAGGCGCCGTAAGCGTCACCCTGATACCTCTCATCATCCCAGTGGACATTGGGAGGCGGTTGATACTTGCTAAACGCCCTGAGCGGACCAAACTGTTTGATGTACTTGCCACAGGCCCGCTGAAAATCTGCCTGACTGTAGTCTTCCGGCAACAATCTGCTGCCCATAAGCGTTTGTTTCAGACCCAGCACGGCAGATTCGACAAGCTTGCCAACCACCATGCACGTTCGTGAGGCGACGGTTGGACCACTGTTGGGAACTTTACCGGTATCGGGCTGCATGACTTCGATTAGATCGTGGTCGAGTCCCAGCGCCTCGGCGGCAATCTGCGCGAAGATCGTATTCGTTCCCTGTCCGATCTCCGTGCTTGCGGCGAGAATGCGCACGCGGCCCTCATCCGTTGCTTCGGCGCCCACTACCGATTGCAGATAAACCTCACCTGAACCCGTAAAGCCTGCACCGTGCATGAAAGAAGCAAAGCCGATGCCCCTCTTCTTTGTTGCCGAAAGATTCTCGCGTGCGAAGCGCTCCCTCTTTTCATGATAGCCACTCAGCTCAAAGGCCCGATCGAGCAACTGGTGCATCTGAACTTTCTCCCGAATCACCTGACTGGTGGCCGTGGTCTCGCCTTCGTTGATGAAGTTGCGCCGGCGAAACTCATCAGGTGTTAGACCGACAGTCTTAGCAACTTTATCCATGTGGCGTTCAAGGGCGAAGATGCTTTGCGGCGCGCCAAAACCGCGAAATGCGCCATGTGGCGGCACGTTTGTCGCTACAGCGCGGCTGCGAATGCGCACATTCGGGCAGTAGTAAGGCCCGGCCGCATGTATCGTCCCGCGCGAAAGCACGACCGGAGAGAGTGTGCAATAGGCTCCGCCATCGACTATGAAATCGATCTCCATTCCGAGCAGCTTCCCATCTTTTGAGATCGCAGTTCGGTGTCTGGTGCGCGCCGGATGGCGCTTTGTAGTGGCCACCATATCTTCCGCGCGGTCGTAGATAAGCTTAACCGGCTGGCCAGACTTCCACGCGAGCAGAGCCGCATGACCGGCAATCATCGAGGGGTACTCTTCCTTGCCGCCAAAGCCGCCGCCTGTTTCAGTCTGAATAACGCGGATCTTTTCCTCCGGCAAAGCGAACAACTTAATCAGAGCCTTATGCACGTAGTATGGGCATTGCATTGAGCCCCAAACAGTCACGCCCGCCCGGCCGTTCGCGATTGCGATGACGCCATTGTTCTCAATGTAGAGTTGCTCCTGTGCGCCGGTGCGATACTCACCTTCGACGACGAAGTCAGCCTTGGCCCACATCTCATCAACATTACCTTTATCAACAAGAAAAGTCTTGAAAACATTATCTTCTCCCCAGATGATCTCCTTCTTGCTTACGGCATCTTCCAGCGAAAAGATTGCCGGCAGCTCTTCGATCACAATGCGCACATTCCGCCGCGCTTCTTCGAGCAGATACTTGTCTTTGTGAGCGAGTAGGAGGATTGGTTCTTCCGGGTGATTAATAAACTCGCCAGCCAGGTAAGGCTGATCGTTCAGAATCAGCGCCACATAATTCTCGCCGGGAATGTCTTTGGCGGTAACAATAACAAACTCGTCCCAGGGTATATTGCCGGCGAACGAAATTTCACGGACGCGACCGTGCGCCACCGGGCTGCGGACTGTGACGCCGTGAAGCATGTCGGGAAACTTCAGATCATCGACATAAAGCGCCGCGCCAGTGACCTTCTTGCGACCCTCCTTACGGGGAACAGATTTGCCGATCAGCTGGTTCAAATTGGCGGTCACGAAGTGAGCTCGTTTCTTTAGTACAAGGTTACAGAACTTCGTTTTTTCTGACAAGAAACTGCTCAACGAGCCGTCGAAGATGGCGGCAGCATACAGCCCCGGATGGAGCGAAAGCGGAATCCGGGGAATACGCCCAATAAATGAGCAGAGCCCGCGTGATGGGCGACAGATCGTGCTCAAACACGTTTACCGTACTAGTAAGGGCCTTTACGCCAAGCGAATCTATCGCCCGCTTACGCGGGCTCAGGAATTCCATTGGCAACTGTCTGTACCCTGCACTGCGCTTCGCTTCGTGCTGGGCTTTGTGATAGGGGGTAGGGAGAGGCGATTGGTTTCGCTCCCCCCCTCCGGTAGGGT
>JBGPNE010000567.1:0-2813 GCA_041487335.1 Pyrinomonadaceae bacterium | reverse complement strand
TATTGGCGGGTTTCATTTCGATTCGTTTCATTTGTTTCCACCTTCATCTTCAAGTTGCGGGTGTGCCAAGCAGCGGCATCAGCAGGACGAGACGCTTGGATATGCACTTCATGAGACCTCCTTCAGCAGTGTGCAAAGCTGCGGCCGAGGGACGCGCTGGCTTTACGGCACGAAGAGGCAGAGATCGGTTGCGCCGTTAACTGTTGGCTGCTTTACGAGTCTTGCATTGCGGATGCGGGGCATGGTGGGCCTCCTTAGTGAGAACAACACCGTGTGTGAACACAACATCTGTAAAATTTGACGGAAGTCCGGGCGGGAAGGAGGCGAGGCCAAGTTCGAGCCGGGCTAGTCTTGAAAGCTTTTCCCTGACACGAAGAAAGCGCATGCTATACCTGCGCTACAAGCATGTCAATCATCAACGGCATCATCGCTCCGAGGTGCAACACCTTCTCAGAGTCTCACGAATACGCTTTTTCAGCGGCGCGTCCGTTTAGAAGAACGTTTCCTCAGCGCCTGCAACCGCTCGTCAAGAGCAAACGGCTCGACTGACACTGCGACTATCTGTGATGCAAGTGCATGGTTTGGGTTTATTAAGAAGTTATGCTCACTGGGTATGACAGCTGAGGGCGCCATGAGTACGGGAGTCGCTCCCTTCAGCAACCAGTCCGTGCCTATGTCTTTAAGACCTTCGTTCGCGAGAAAAGCTCTCCAGCCCTTCGGCAGCTCGTCTAGCAGCACCTCGGTTCGAGGCAGCCGATCAGGGATCTCGACCCGCACTGAAACGACGTCCGAGGGCAAGTCTGGCACCGAGAGATTGACTAAGTATTCCAGAACTGCAAGCGACAACGACTGAGAGGCATAAACAACCGACCCTCCGATATGATTGCAGCGGCCGCCATACCGTCGCGCGCCTTCGCCACTCAGTGGCTCGTGCGCGTGAACTTTGCGCGTTATCCGCCAAGCGAGCATTAGCTATAGACCCCGTAGTCGATCCTCCCCAGTACGTTGCTAACCTCATCGGCTCCAGCTTCAGTCTCAAGCAGAGAGAGCGGTGTGGCGTTTCGCAGGGCACGATTCGGGCTGGTTAACCAATGCCGCGCTTTCTCTTTGTTACCTAGCACCGATTCCGCAAATGCAAATACCTTGGCGAAGCGATAGACACGCTCCGACTCTTCGGGCGAGAGACGGCCCGTCTGCTTGCGCCGTTCCATCGTTCTCCTGGGGATACGTAACGCGGGCAGTACCTCGGTCCGGGGTAGGTCCAATTCTGCAGTTACCGCGTCAACGGCCGAAACTCGGAGGCCACGTCGCACCTCGGCAACAAGGTCCTGCCGCGACGCCACCTTCCTACCAAGCGTCTTTTTGCCACCCAGTACCTTAGCTATTGCAGAAGCTTTAAACATCGATTCTCTCCCAGCCTGACTTCAGTCGAATAGGTTGCCATCTGGCACACATTGTAGCGCCATGTGCGCTTAACAGCAAGTTAGTAGTCATCATCAATCTATGGACAAGGAGAAATCCGCTGCTATAGTAACGGCCTTTCTGGATGTTCAAGTTGAATAACAACGATGTTCGAAGCAAAAACAACCTGGAGGAGGGCAAGCGATGAAAAGACGTAAGCTCGGAAATTCCGGATTGGAAGTTTCTCCACTGGCTTTTGGCGGTAACGTTTTTGGCTGGACTGTGGATGAGCGAACTTCATTTAAGTTGCTCGATGCGTTTGTCGCGTCCGGATTCAATCTAATCGATACTGCGGACGTCTACTCCAGGTGGGTTTCGGGTAACGAGGGTGGGGAATCCGAAACAATTATTGGCAAATGGCTGAAGCAAAGCGGCGACCGGGAAAAGGTCATCATCGCCACTAAAGTCGGGATGGAGATGGCTCCAAATAAGAAAGGGCTCTCAAAGTCTTACATCCTAAGTTCGGTTGAGGGTTCCCTCGAGCGCCTGCAGACAGACTACATTGATCTCTATCAGTCGCATATGGACGATCCGGAGACGCCTTTGGCAGAAACTCTGGAAGCATATGCCCAATTGATCAAGCACGGGAAAGTCAGGGCCATCGGCGCTTCCAACTACAGCGCCGAACGACTTTCTGAAGCTTTGCAGGTGAGCAAACAACTGGGCTTTCCCAGATACGAAAGTTTGCAGCCTTTATACAACCTCTACGATCGTGCTGCTTATGAAGAGAAGCTGGGACCCCTCTGTCAAAAAGAGAGCCTGGGCGTAATTAGCTACTTCTCATTGGCCAGCGGTTTTCTCACAGGTAAGTATCGATCGGAAAGTGATCTATCAAAGAGTCCACGCGGCGAGCGAGTTAAAAAATATTTGAATGATCGCGGATTTCGGATCCTCAACGCGCTCGATCAAGTTGCCGCAGCACATGATTCAACGCCCGCGAGAGTTGCTCTTGCGTGGCTGATGAAACGTCCCAGTGTTACCGCCCCGATTGCCAGCGCCACGAGCCTGGCACAATTGAACGACTTGATCGAAGCAACCAAACTTGAATTGGATCACTCTTCAATAGAGCTATTGAACCAGGCTAGTGCTGAGCCTGCCGCCAGCGATGGTGAGACTTCGCAGGCAGAGAAGAGAGCCACGAGCGCAAGGTCTTGAGATTTTAGGTACTGATGCAGTTTGGCTCAGTCGCTGCGGCCACTCAACTACAGAACCGAGGAGCGGACCGGGGTCCGCAAGCGGGCAGCCCGCTTGGGGTGGTGGATGCGACCGGGTAAAGAGACGACACCACATACTCGTGATCAACCACTCAATTACGGAACCGAGGAGCCTTAGCGACCGGGTCTAAGTCGCGC
>JBGPNE010000566.1:0-2813 GCA_041487335.1 Pyrinomonadaceae bacterium | reverse complement strand
GGCTTGCTGAATCTGAGCAGGCGATAAGTAAAGATCTGGAGGAATGCTTCGCATGAAAACAGCCACACGCTGCGTTCATCGTGAAACTGACGAAGACCCTTTCGGGGCCGTCGTTCCTCCGATCTACCAGACAGTTTGCGTTACAAGATTTCAAATTAAGACACTACCTCTTTGTGTGTTATCGAGCTCGACGAAATGGGCTTCTCACATTGGCAAGGTCCGGGTCAGGTGCCTGGAACTTTTCGAACCAGAAACTCTAGACACTATCCTTCTTCTGCCGCGCTGAGGCCGCGCGCGCGCGGGGATGGTGTTTGTCGTAGGCAGAACGAAGATGCCGATCGGTTATATGCGTGTAGATTTGTGTGGTTGAGATATCGCTGTGCCCGAGCAAGGCTTGAACGGAGCGCGAGTCGGCGCCATTTTGCAGCAGATGAGTCGCGAAGCTGTGACGCAACGTGTGTGGCGAGATATCTTTCAGTCCAGCGCTGGCCGCGTGACGTTTGATCATCGCCCAGACAAACTGGCGCGTCAGTGGTTTTCCACCATTGACAAACAGACGAGGCGACGTGGGCTTGCCGTAGGCCGCTCCCACAGCAGCATACCGCTGCAACCAATGAATCGCGCTTTTGCCGATTGGTACTCGTCGCTCCTTGCTCCCTTTTCCATGACAAATCACCAGGCCTGAATTAATATCCACATCCGCTTGTCTCACGCTTACCAGCTCAGAGACGCGCAACCCTGCTGCATACATCAGCTCAAGCACGGTCCGGTCACGTATACCTTCTTCGGTTGAGATGTCCGGCGCCGAAAACAGACGGTTGATTTCTTCTTCGGTAAGGAACTTGGGCAGGTAAGCGAACTTTTGTGGTGTGTCGAGGTCTTCAGTCGGATGTCTCTTGAGGTGCCCGTCAAGCATCAGAAAGCGAAACAGACCACGCGCGGCGCTCACCGCTCTGGCCACAGACGAAGGTGCAAGGCCTTCTCTTGAAAGCTGGGCGATCCACTTTCGCAAATCCTGGCGCGTTAAGTCCTGAATTGGCTTGCCAGTCTTAGTCGCCCATTTATTCAGTCGTGTGAGATCCGCGGCATAGCTCTCGAGCGTGTTACGCGCCAATCCCCTCTCAACTTGAATGTAGGTGAGAAACTCCTTTGTTAGATCGCGCTGCGTTGGCATTGGCAATAACCTAAACCCGCTTGGTTATTTCTGAATTGCTGGCATTATAGACCCTGCTCTGATTGAGTGGCTTGTTATTCGTAACGCAGGCACTCGATTGGGTCGAGGCGAGAGGCCTTGCGAGCGGGCCAAACTCCGAATATGAGACCAACACCTACTGAAACCGTAAGTCCGGTAACCACAGCCCAGCTGGGAATTGAGGCGGGCAGGCTGGGAACAAGGAGCATGATTACACGGCTAATACCCACAGCCAGAACGACACCGAGAATACCGCCAAGGAAAGTCAGAGTCATTGCCTCAAAGAGAAATTGCCGCACGATATCCTTGCGGCGAGCACCAAGCGCCTTGCGCACTCCAATCTCCTTAGTGCGCTCGGTGACACTCACCAGCATGATGTTCATCACGCCAATGCCGCCGACCAAAAGGCCCAGGCTCGAGATGGCAATCGCTATCAATCCAATCATGGCCGTAATGCTGTCAAACTGTTCGATAAATTTGTCTGCCGTCTTAATATCAAAGTTGTTTGGGTCACCAAACTTAACGTTGCGACGACGGCGCAGAATTTCTTCCGATTGTTGCAGTGCCTCGTTTACCTGTCCAGCGCGCGCGCGAATAACCAACAGCAGATAGCCTTTCGCCGGAGAGATCTTCTGAGCCGTGCGGTAGGGAATAAAGACTGCGTTGTCTTCTTCGTTTTCACCGAAGAACCCCGCCTTTCGCTTCTCCAGCACGCCGACAATCTCGAAGTTGTAGCCGCCCATCCGCACTTGCGTCCCGGCGATCTGACTTTGTCCCGGGAAGAGTGCGTCCGCGGCGTTGACCCCGATCACCATCACGTTAGCTCGCTGCTGATCGTCCATTTCGGTTATGAACCGGCCTTCGCTGAGAGCGACGTTGCTGATGCCTGCATAATTTGGTGAAACACCCTGCGTGTTTCCCCAGCGGTAGTTGTGACCCTGGTAAGTGATGTTGTCATTGAAGGGACCGTTACTGTAGCCAACATTTGGCGCGACATGAGCCACCTCTTCCACTGCACTTGCCTGCGCTTGAATTGCCTCGGCGTCAGCGACGGTGAGCGGCTTACGCAAGCGTTCAGACCGGTCTTCACTGACGCGCGGGCCAGTGGAAAGATGAAACGCATAGATGTTGTTTGTGCCATATTCCTCGATGATGGCAATAATGTTTTGACGCAAGCCGGTGAGAATCGAAGCGATCGTGATGGCGGTCATCACGCCGATGACGATGCCGAGCACTGTCAGAAAACTTCGGAACTTGTGGGACCGGACACTATCGAGCGCCATCCCCACGGTCTCACGCAGAAGACTTTTTGTAAGCTTTATCCGCATAGTTCGAATCATCGTTTAGACCCGCGGACTTGTCCCCGCGTCCCCGCGTCCCTGTGTCCCCCACGTCTCCGTGTCCCCACGTCTCCGTGTCTCCGTGTCCCCGCTAGGTAGCTTGCGTCAAGGCCAGAATCGGATCGAGCCGTGCGGCCTTGAACGCTGGATAGACTCCGGCAATCATTCCGATGACGGTTGAGACAATCAGCGCCAGGAAAATATAGCCAATAGTGATGGTCATCGTAATTGAGGCCAACTTAGTAATCAGCTCAGCCACTCCCCAAGCTAGAAAAAGGCCG
>JBGPNE010000565.1:0-2815 GCA_041487335.1 Pyrinomonadaceae bacterium | reverse complement strand
GCGATCTCCGCATCGTGAACCAGCACGGAACCGTTTGCGGCAATGGCCGTAACAAAACCACGCTTCATCAGATCGATGATCACCGGCGCCAGTCCAGTCTTGATTACATGACCGCCGATGCCCCAAATGATTGGTTTGCCCAGTTCTCGGGCGCGATGGATCTGGGCTGCTAATTCTCTCAAGCTTTGAACAGCGAGAATATTAGCAAGGCTGGAGAGAAAGCCTTGAATAGACGAGTTCTCTTCGATTGGGCGAGCAAAGTCGTCAACAGAGATTTTACTTGGTCGAGAGGCGAGCGGATACGTCTTCACCCCCTCAAGCTTCAGCGGGCGCAGATTGTTGTCGTAGATTGACATACTCAACCTCGTTTGAGTTGAGTAATTTCAAGAACTCTTTGAAGTCTGGCGGTAGCTTGATCGTAGCCATAGGCGCTTTGTCGCATTAGCTCAACAGCCAGCAATCTCTCCTCCGGAGTTCGCGAGTGCCAGTACGCGCGATCAGCGGCTTCGGCTTCCTCGAAGGAGGAGAAAACTCTAAAAGCCGTCTTGTCTAATCTAACGCTGTCTATCGAAGGTTCCATAGGGAAAGTATACCATGTGTTATCAGGCGATCTTCTTATCATCGCGCCGAGACGCTCCGTTGCCGTTGCGCGTCAATCGGCCGTTTAGCAGTGGCCGTAGCACATGCCCCGTATGCGAGCGGCGCGAGCGAGCGACTTCTTCAGGGGTGCCACAGATGACCACACGCCCACCATGCTCACCGCCTTCTGGACCAAGATCGACGATGTAGTCCGCGCTCTTGATTACGTCGAGGTTGTGTTCGATGACCAACACGGTATTCCCGAGCGAGACTAGTCGCTGCAGCACGTCGAGCAGTTTGTGGACGTCAGCAAAGTGGAGGCCGGTCGTTGGCTCATCGAGAATGTAAACGGTCCTGCCAGTAGCGCGTTTTGATAACTCTTTGGCCAGCTTAATACGTTGTGCCTCGCCCCCTGAAAGGGTAGTTGCGGACTGGCCGAGTTTTAGGTATCCAAGGCCCACGTCAAGAAGTGTCTGCAGCTTCTGCTGGATCTGCGGAATGTTCTCCAGTAAAGGCAAGGCCTCTTCAACTGTAGTGTCCAGTAGTTCCGCAATCGACTTGCCTTTGTACTTCACTGACAGTGTTTCGCGATTGTAGCGGGCGCCACGGCAGACGTCGCAGAGAACATAGACGTCCGGCAAGAAGTTCATCTCTATTCGCTTCATGCCATCGCCTTCACATGCGTCACAACGCCCGCCCTTGACGTTGAAAGAGAACCGGCCCGGTCTATATCCGCGCTCACGTGACTCAGGCAGCATCGCATAAAGTTCACGTATCGGAGTGAACAATCCTGTGTAAGTTGCGGGATTCGAACGTGGCGTGCGGCCGATCGGTGACTGGTCTATCTCAATCACTTTATCGACGTGTTCCAGACCTTCTAATTTCGTGTAAGGTCCCGGCTGCGCGAGTGATCCATAAAGATGACGAGCGAGCGCCGGATAAAGAATGTCACCGACGAGTGTGGATTTGCCAGAACCTGAAACCCCTGTGATGACCGTCAACAAGCCCAGAGGAAACGCTACGTCGATCTCCTTCAGATTGTTCGCTCTGGCTCCCTGAATGGTAAGACATTTGCCGTTGGGGCATCGTCGTTGCTCCGGTACAGCAATCTTCTTCAGACCGCTGATGTAGAGACCCGTAATGGAATTCGGGTTGTTGGCCACGTCCTCGGCGGTGCCACACGCGACCACTTCGCCGCCATGAGCACCTGCGCCTGGACCAAGATCGACAACATAGTCTGCTCGCCGAATTGTCTCTTCATCGTGCTCCACGACCAGAACGGTATTTCCTAAATCGCGAAGCGCAGCCAGGGTCTCTAGTAGTCTTTGATTGTCTCGCGGATGAAGACCAATCGAGGGCTCATCAAGCACGTAAAGCACGCCGCGAAGTTGGGAACCAATTTGAGTCGCCAAACGAATGCGCTGTCCTTCGCCGCCCGATAGGGTTGAGGAAGTGCGATCGAGAGTCAGGTAGCCCAGACCGACTCTCTGAAGGAAACGAAGACGGGCTTTTATCTCCCGCAGTATTCCTCCGGCAATCTGCTCCTCACGCGGGCTAAGAGTTATACTCTCAACCGCACCGACGGCATCCTCGATGGGCAAGGCCGTGTAGTCTGCGATTCCTCGGCCACCTATCCGAACCGCTAACGAATCAGGCCGCAGGCGGCGTCCCTTACATTCGGGACAGATTGCCGGAGAAACGAGTTCGTCCAGAGCAATTCTGATTTTTTCGGACGGCGCTTCACTGAGACGATCACGCAGCCAGGGCAAAGCGCCTTTCCAATTGCTCTGATATGAATATGAGCCCTGGCTGAAATTTAACTGTCCGCTAAGCCCCTTGAAGAATGCGTCACAAACTTCTTTGGGCAGTTCGGCAAAAGGGACTTTCGCGTCGGCCTTGAATCGTTTGATGACAGCCAGCAGGGCACTGCGAAGATATGCAGACCCCTGGCGGTCAGCGGAACCCATGAACGCGAGCTTATCTGAAGGCGTGTTTGCATCTGGTATGAGTTTTGCCGGATCAACTTCGAGTACTGTGCCCAATCCATGACAGCGTTTGCAGGCGCCATACGCAGAGTTGAAAGAGAACGAGCGTGGCTCGAGTGGGGGCACGTTTATGCTGCAGTTTACACAAGCCATCCGTTCGGAATAGAGCTCCTCCTGGCCATCTACGACGGAGACTAGCACCGCTCCTCCAGTGAGCTTCAAAGCGCTACGAACGGAGTCCGCAAGACGAT
>JBGPNE010000564.1:0-2819 GCA_041487335.1 Pyrinomonadaceae bacterium | reverse complement strand
GGCATGGTGATTCCAACTTTCGTCAAGCAGGCTCTGGCCAGGCGTCCCATAACAGTCTATGGCGATGGCAAACAGACGCGCTGTTTTGGATATGTCGGCGACGTCATCAGCGCTTTGATCAAATTGATGGACCATCCCGAGGCAGTGGGTCAGGTCTTCAATGTCGGCTCTAATGAAGAGCTATCCATTCTGGAACTCGCCGAGCGCGTGAAGGAATTGACTAAATCCGACTCGGAGATTGTGTTCGTGCCCTACGACGACGCCTACGAAGAGGGCTTTGAAGACATGCCGCGCCGGGTTCCGGATACGTCAAAGGTCAGGGATCTTGTGGGCTTCCGTCCGCAGTTGGCCCTGGACGGCATACTTCGAAGCGTCATTGATTATCAAAGCGGCCGGCCTCCTGATATTGAAGATTGACGACGGGACATCTTACCGGCTTGATCTGGATGCCATTGATCGACTAGCTTTTCTCCACACTGCCGAACCTGAAAGTTCCAGTTCCCGCTTTTTGGGCTTATGCCATTTAGCTCACTAAACCTTCTGGCGGTTGCCGTATCGTCTGTATTGGCCCTTGTGCTGACGCCCGTAGTCCGGGCCCTCGCCAGGAGCATGGCCATGGTGGCGAAGCCAAAGATTGACCGTTGGCACAAGAAGCCAACGGCAATGCTGGGCGGAATCGCCATCTGGCTCGCAGTAGTGATCAGTTACCTCGGCTTTCTGCCTCACACGCCTTACTTCTGGGTGGTGCTTGGGGCCAGCACGTTTCTGTTCTTAGTTGGACTTGCGGACGACTTCATTCACACGAAACCCTACCAAAAGTTGATCGGACAGGTAATGGGCTCGGCTTTCGTCATCTATTATGGCCTGAGCCTGCCATGGACCCGCTCTTCGTCGCTCAATATGGCATTAACCATCTTCTGGTTAATCGGAATCACAAATGCGGTGAACCTTCTTGACAACATGGATGGATTGGCAGCCGGAATCGCGGTGATTGGATCGGCTTTCCTGGCCCTAAGCTTCATAAATACTGGCCAGCTAACTGAAGCCTTAATGCTCGCAACATTCGCCGGAGCGCTTCTAGGTTTCCTGGTTTACAACTCTAGTCCCGCATCCATATTCATGGGCGATTGCGGTTCGATGTTCATCGGGTTCTTTCTGGCGAGTGCGGCATTAGTGAATTTATCGGGCGGCCGGTCAAGAAGTTTTCTGCCGGTTCTCGCGGTGCCGATTCTGGTCCTTTTTGTCCCAATCTTCGATACGACTTTCGTTACCATCCTGAGAAAACTCTCTGGTCGTGCTGCATCCCAGGGAGGCCGGGATCATACTTCGCACCGCCTCGTTGCGCTGGGGATGTCGGAGCGCCGTGCTGTCTGGATGCTTTACGGTTTTGCAGCGCTCTCGGGGCTGCTCGCTGTTTTCGTGCAACGTATGAAGCTTGATGTGAGTCTTGCCGCGATTTGCGGGTTCACGATCTTGCTGACGTTGCTGGGAGTTTATCTAGCTGGTGTCAAAGTCTACGACCAAACTGAGGAAGCTTTTGCTCTACGAGACAACTCTCTCTTCGGCTTTCTCGTTGACGTCTCTTACAAAAGGCGCATCTTCGAAGTTTTGCTGGATGTAATTCTGATCCTGCTTGCCTATTGGTGCGCCTACGCGGTTAAGTTTGGAGCGCTCTCGGGAAGCACGGCTTGGAAATTATTTCTGCGCACGCTTCCGGTCCTGGTATTCGTCAAGATGGCGACGTTTCTCGTCATGGGCGTCTACCGTGGTCTGTGGCGCTACACGAGCCTTGATGACCTGATTGTTTTTGCAAAGGCCGTCGTTGTTAGCTCGGTCATGAGTGTCCTCGCCGTCTTGTTTGCATTTCGGTTTGAAGGCTTTTCGCGCACAGTGTTCGTGATCGATGGGCTGTTGATGCTTATGTTTCTTGCCGGAAGCCGACTGGCTTTTCGCCTGTTTCGACAATTACTGCCTGTGTCAAACACATCCGAGGATCGCCGAGTGTTGATTTATGGGGCCGGCGATGGCGGGGAATTGTTGTTGAGAGAGCTTCTAAACAATCGCCAGCTGAAATACTCGCCTGTCGGATTCCTGGACGATGATCCCGCCAAGAGCGGCAAAGTGATTCACGGGCTAAAAGTATTCGGTAGTAATGGCGATCTGACTCTGGTTTGCAAGCAGCACGAAGTGGATGAGGTGCTTATCTCCAGCTCGAGGATGTCGGAAGAGAGGTTGCGGGAGATCTTCAGTTTTTGTCAGGAGCAGAAGATTTCAGTAAGGCGCATGCGCATAACTATTGAGGATCTGACGGTAAACTAGGACGTGATAATTCAGGAATAGTATTCGAATCATCGATCGCACTACCTTAGAAGTATTCACTTAGTATTCATGCCTGACCAATTAATGCAGTTAGATGCCCGCAAGCCGTTTGTCCGGCTCCTCATGATCCTTGCACTTGCGTTCGCCTTGATTTGGTCGTGGTTTGTCGTTCGCTGGTATCTTGGCAATACGCTCGCAGAATATCTGAACCCCGAGGAGAACAGCATCGAGAGCGCAAGGCTCGCGGTGTCGTTAGGGCCAAACGATCCGTTGACCCATTGGAGATTAGGAGAGTTCACGCAGAAGAAACTTCCCTCCGATCAAGTCGTCCAAGTGGTGAAGGAGTATGAGAAAGCGGCAAGCCTCTCGCCTAACGACTATAGATTCTGGATGGCCCTGGGCACAGCGCTTGAGCAGGCGGGCGAAGAGCATCGAGCAGAGGAGTCGTTGCGGCGCGCGGTGAAGCTCGCGCCATCCTACTCTTTTCCACGCTGGTATCT
>JBGPNE010000563.1:0-2831 GCA_041487335.1 Pyrinomonadaceae bacterium | reverse complement strand
TCTAACTTCTCTCGGAGTTCACGGTAGTTGTAGATCTCACCGTTGAAAACGATCCAGGCAGTGCGGTCTTGATTGTGGATCGGTTGCTGACCACTCTTTAGATCGATGATCGAAAGACGGCGCATGCCCAGTCCAACCGGTCCGTTGAGGTAGAATCCGTCGTCATCGGGACCCCGGTGGCGTATCGCAGCGCACATCCGCGACAGCAGCACCTCGTCGACAGCTTTCGCGTCACTCCGAACTATGCCTACGATTCCACACACGATGTGAGAACCCTATTAGATGCAGGAACACAAATCAAGCGCCGAAGGTCAGACGTTGGTCCGCGCCGTTCCCGCTCTCAGGCATTCGTGTGAAGGAAGTATTCGCGACTCCACAATATTCAGCAGAAATTTGTGCTAAAATCCGGTCCCCGGGTTTACTTCAGTCTGATTAGTTCATAATCCCAACAGGATCTATTACGCGTTGCCATATTAAAGAGGGGTAAGTCATTTGTCTCAAGAACAAACCATAGCGACACAGCTTGTCCCTTGGTGTAATGGCCAACCGATAGACTTAACACTCGACTCGGATCAAATTGAGGACCTGAAGGTCCGGGCAATAGAGCTGCCCTCGATTCAACTGTCTGAAAGGGCGGTATGCGACCTCGAGCTTTTGGCAACGGGCGCGTTTTCCCCGCTGGATAGATTCATGGGTCGTGAGGATCATCAACGCGTGGTCAACGAGATGCGGCTGACCAACGGTCAACTCTTTTCCATACCAATTGCCCTGCCTGTAGCAGATGGGTCACCAGTAAGTCTTGATAAAGAAGTTTCGTTGAGAGACTCTAGAAACGAGATTCTAGCTGTGATGGCCGTTGAGGAGATTTATGAGTGGAATCTTGAAGACGTGGGGCGGCAGGTTTTCGGCACCATGGATCTGCGCCACCCGCTCGTCGCTGAGATGCATCGCTGGGGTGGCCTCAATATCTCTGGTACCTTAAGGGTGCTACAACTCCCTCGCCATTATGATTTTCGCGAACTGCGATTGACCCCGGCAGAAACGCGTGAGCGCCTGGAGACCCTGGGCCGTGGCAATGTTGTCGCTTTCCAAACTCGCAATCCGCTACATCGTGCCCATGAAGAGATAACAAAGCGGGCGGCTGAAGGAGTGGATGGAGTCCTCCTGCTACATCCGGCGGTAGGAATGACGAAGCCTGGCGACATTGACCATTACACTCGCGTCCGAACCTACAAAGCTCTTGCTTCAGGCTATTACGATCCCCAACGAATATTGCTTTCACTGTTACCGCTGGCGATGCGTCTTGCTGGTCCGCGGGAAGCGCTGTGGCATGCGCTAATACGCAGGAACTACGGGGCCAACTACATGATTATCGGCCGCGACCACGCTAGTCCCGGGCTAGACTCGCGCGGTCAGCCTTTTTACGAGCCCTATTCAGCACAAGAGTTAGTCGAACAATTCAGTGCTGAAACCGGAGTAAGAGTCTTGCCCTTTAGCGAGTTTGTTTATTTTCCAGAAGAAGACCGCTACGAAGAGGCTTCAAAGCTCTCTCCCGATGCTCGAACAGCTTCGATTTCGGGAAGCCAGATGCGGCAGCAATATCTCGAAGCGGGGACGCCACTCCCGACATGGTTTACCCGTCCGGAAGTCGCGCAGATCCTTGCGGACATATATCCGCCGCGACACAAACAGGGTGTGTGTATCTGGTTCACCGGTCTGAGCGGTGCGGGAAAGTCGACCACCGCCGAGGTGCTCACGGTGCTGCTGCAGGAGCATGGACGGCAGGTCACGGTCTTGGACGGCGACGTTGTGCGCACTCATCTTTCTCGCGGCCTGGGTTTCAGTAAAGAAGATCGAGATTTGAACATTCGGCGAATAGGATTTGTCGCGGCGGAGATTGTGCGACACGAAGGGATGGTCGTTTGTGCCGCAGTAAGCCCTTATCGTGCAACTCGAAACGATGTCAGAAATATGGTCGGCAAGGACCACTTCATCGAGGTATTTGTTGACACCCCCCTGGAGGAATGTGAGAGACGAGACACAAAAGGAATGTATGCCCGGGCTCGCAACGGAGAGATTGAAAACTTTACCGGAATCAACGATCCTTATGAATCACCGCAACATGCGGAGATAAAACTGGAAACGATAAACGAATCACCAGAAGAGAACGCCCACCTGATTCTCAGATACCTGGTGGACCATGGTTTTATAAAGAGAACGGAACGCCGGTAAAGTCGCAAGCCTTCCGATTCAGCGCGCCGTTGCGGCTCTCAGTGATTGGCGGCAACGAATTGAGGCAATGTCCCAACTCATTGAGACAGAGTCAGAGGCTGAGCAGCTTGCGTCAAGTTGCTAGATCTTGGACGAAGAGCTAGCGATAACCCGCCCCTGGCTTGCTAGCTGCCTTGCAACAAGTTCTTGCCGTCTTTTCTCTTCCCGCTTCTCCTGCACCAATACGTAGCCGACCGCCACAAAAATAAAGTAAAAAACAAGGAGCTGGGAGCGCTGGCGATATGCCGTGCCCACGTTACCTTGAAAAACGGAGTACGCGAGCGAGAGCATTACAGTAAAGATCAAGATCGGTGAGATCTGCCGCAGTCGATACTTGATGGAAAACCAAAGGCCGAGGATTAGCATTGGGAATGATGCCCACCAGATTATCATCTCAGGGAGCGTGATGCTTTGCCGAAGGGAACCAAACTGCCAGGGAAACGGAGCGAAGAGAAGATAGAGCAGACCTATTGGGACAGCAGACACGGCCCCCCGAGTTGTTGAAACGTCTACATCTTTCGCAAAACCTGATTGTGCGCTTCTGGATGCATCCATTCGGC
>JBGPNE010000562.1:0-2834 GCA_041487335.1 Pyrinomonadaceae bacterium | reverse complement strand
TCATCATAAGCTACTTGGCGCAATCTGGGGCGGCAATTACACAGAGCAGACTGAATACTTGCGCGTCTTCATCGGTCAGTTAAGAAAGAAGATTGAAGCTGATCCTGCCAATCCAAAATACATTCTCACCGAACCGTGGATTGGTTATCGTTTCCAACCGGGAGACTAAAAAGATTTCGTAGCAACTACTGCTTTGCGGAATTGAAATGTCTTCATTGACTGTGAAACATCCCCCGACGGAGGTGACCCATTGCCCGCACAAGACCTAAAGAAGCTTTTGGAACGCATCCATCTCCGAATTGATGAGAGCTTTGTCGGCATCGGAGAAATGCTTTCCGATCTGGCGGCCGCGGATTTAGCAGAGCTGTTCAATCAACTGACAGTGGCTGAAGCCGGGACAGTCGTAACGATGTTGCCCATACAACGCGCTATCGAGGTATTCGACCAGCCAACCATGCGCCGCCGCAGCGCAATCCTCGAGCAATTGGAACCGACCCAGGCGGCGCAAATCCTTGCCGGGCTCTCGGCTGATGAACGCACCGACATCGTCCAGAAAATGGGCCACCACGAGCGACACCGCATTTTGCCCAAGCTCAGTACCGAGATGCGCAAGGAGCTGGACGGTCTGTTGAAATACCCCGCGCACACCGCGGGCGGCATTATGACCACGGAGTTCGTGCGGCTCGATCCCAAGATGACTGTCAGCGATGCTCTCAAACGCATCCGCTCCGTGGCACGCGAGAAGGAATCGATCTACGCCTGCTACGTTATGGAATCGGGCACCGGCCACCTGCTCGGAGCAGTTTCCTTGCGCGACCTGGTGATGGCCGAACTCGACACGCCAGTTGCTGAGGTGATGCGACGGAAGCCGGTCACCGTAAACGCGCTTGACGATCAGGAGGAAGTGGCGAAGAAGATCGGCAAATACAATCTGCTCGCCGTGCCAGTATTGGAAAAGGACGGTAGCGTTGTCGGTTTCGTGACCGTTGACGACGTGATCGACGTACTGATCGAAGAGGGAACAGAAGACATCCTGCGCATGGCCGCAGTCGAGCCGGGGGCGCTGGACAAGCCTTACATGCAGATGGCGCTGCCGCTAATGATCAGGAAACGCGCCGGGTGGCTGGTCATTCTCTTTTTGGGCGAGATGCTGACCGCTACGGCGATGGGTTTCTTTGAGAAGGAGATCGAAAGGGCCGTCGTGCTGGCGCTCTTTGTGCCCCTCATTATCTCCTCGGGAGGCAACTCCGGCTCGCAAGCTTCGACGCTGGTGATCCGCGCGCTGGCGCTCGGCGAAGTTGCCTTGCGTGACTGGTGGCGCGTCATGCGGCGCGAGGTTTTCTCCGGCCTGGGGTTGGGCCTGATCCTCGGTTCGATTGGATTCCTGCGGATCACGGTCTGGTCAGCCTTTTCCAACATCTACGGACCCCACTGGCTGCTGGTGGCTCTGACCGTCGGCTTGGCGCTGATTGGCATTGTGTTGTGGGGCACGCTTGCCGGTTCGATGCTGCCGTTCATGCTGCGGCGGTTGGGCTTCGACCCGGCAACCTCCTCAGCGCCATTCGTGGCGACGATGGTGGACGTAACCGGGCTGGTGATCTATTTCAGCGTCGCCGTTGTGCTCTTGCGCGGCACTCTGTTATAGGCAACGAAGTTGTTGGAGTACCACTTCACTAATTAAGCTGGATCACTGGTTCAATCCACCCTGTCGCCACCAGAGCCCTCCGAATACTTGTTGGCCAAGTTTAACTTTTCAACAAGCTAGCCCTCCAAAATTGTCTTTACAAACTTTTTATAAAGCCCTTACTCCATCCTTATGAGTGGGGTCGTAGGATCCAATTGTTGATAACCCTCGTCAACAGTGAGGACGAGTCGAAGTGCGTGGATTATGACAAAGATAACCACACAGTTTGCCAATGGAACTCAAGAGAAGCTTAACCACAGATCTGACAGCGGATTGTGGGACTGCCGGTCGCTCGGCGCGATCATCGGATTGGCCGGAGGACTGATGGTCGCCTTCGTGGGATCGTTGCTGACCTTCGGTTCATGGTTTATGGGCGGAGGAATCGGGCAGTTTGAGCACGTTACGGGAACCGTTTTGCTAGTTCTGACGATTCCGCTGCTCGTTCTGGGCGCGCATTGTCTCGACCTGATGGAGAAAAGAAAGAAAGGCGCGGAAGTGGCTGGTAGCGAATCAAGTCGAATGGAGACCAAAGAATCAAAGACATTTGTCAAAGAAGGAAGCACCAATGACCCGGGGAGAGATCAAGAGAGCGGCTGAACAAGTGGTCATGGTGACGTCAGACTGTAAAGAACCAGATCTTGCCGAGACGAGCGGAGACGAGGTAAAGACTCCTAATCATTACTCTACCAGGGGACTTTCGATCGTGCTTTTGATGTTGCTGTATGGAGCGCTGTCATCCGCTCATGGACAACAGACCGTTTTCAACGTGCCGACCTCAGACGTGCTGGATAGGGGCAAAGTATATTTTGAACTGGACATCAGCGCCAAACCAAACGATTCCGACGCAGTCAACAAGTTTTCTTCGTTCGTCCCACGCCTCGTTGCGGGCGCTGGTGGGCGCGTTGAAGTCGGTCTGAACATTCTGGGAAACATTCAGCCGGGTGCGGATACGACGACACTGGCCTCGGCTGTGAAGTGGAAAGTCTACGATGGCAAGGCTAATGGCTGGGCGATTGCAGTGGGCGACAATTTGTTCGTGCCAGTCAGGAACAAGTCATACAACGTGGGTACATATTCCTACACGATGGCCAGTAAGACGTTCAAGCCTGGCACGCGGATGGGGTTCGGTGGCTACTTCTTCAGCAAGAAC
>JBGPNE010000561.1:0-2856 GCA_041487335.1 Pyrinomonadaceae bacterium | reverse complement strand
AGCCCCGGCTACTATAAGGCCTTCGTTGACATCGAGACTAGCAGCGGTAAGGAGCTGTGCCAGGCGTTTTCTTCGACCACTGTGTTGGTAAAAAAGTGCCCGCCTTCCCGTCCCGTATGCCCCAACACTGTCATCTCTTGTCCCGACAACCCGGTGGCTGGTGAGCCTCTAGACTTTAGCGCCACTGTTACTGGCGGCACCCCAAATGTATCAGCGCTTTACAATTGGACAGTGTCAGCGGGAACAATTATCGCGGGACAGGGAACGAACTCAATTAGAGTTGATACGACCGGTCTCGCCGGACAGTCAGTAACGGCCACACTCTCGATGGGTGGATACCATCTAGACTGCCCGGCAACTTGTATGGTCCAGTTCCCAGTTCCTATCGAGTGTCGAAAGTTCGACGAGTTTCCCGACCTTGCGCGCAACGACGAGAAAGCCCGTCTGGACAATTACGCGATCGAGCTGCAGAACGATCCTACTTCGACCGCCTACGTCATTGTTTACCCAGGACAACATGGCCGGCCCGGCGATCTCCAGAAACATACGTCGCGCATTGTTGATTACTTGCTCAACTCGCGAGGTGTGGACGCTCGCCGCATTGTGACCCTCGTTGGGCCAGCTCGTCCCGATCTGCTTGTCGATCTGTGGGCCTGTCCGCGAGGCGGCAAGCCACCAACGCCAACTCCATAGTGGCAAGAGACTTCAGCCTGCGATGCGACAGTGAGCACAGATTCTAAACTGTGATTCAGCCGGCGAGAGTTCATCACTCTCGCCGGCTTTCTTCGCTCGGAGCTTAAGTTTAGGTCAATAGACCTTTCGCCGCTGCACCTTCGCCTTCGAGGCAAGCCCAAACCGCGGCTCAAGTCTAGCTTTACCCGAGATCAATCCAGCTGCGTATTCACCAACTGCCGGGCCATGTTTGAATCCATGACCTGAGCCACCGCCTACCAGCCAAACGTTTTCAAGGGCCGGATGTCGATCGATCAGGAAGTCGCCATTTGAAGTGTTTTCGTACTGGCAAACACGTGTCTCGACGACAGGCGCATTCGCGAGTGCGGGAATGCGCGCGGCGAGATATCGCCGCACCTCCATTAGCCCATTTTCCGTGGCGACGCGGTCGTCCGTATCCGGATCAAAGTCTGGCCCATGGGCATCGACAGCAATTTTGAATCCGCGCCCTTCCACATCCGGAATGCCATAGACGAGATCGTTGAAATCGATCCAGACCGGCATGCGGGGAGGCGAGAAGCGATCATCGCCGGCAGGTACACCAAGAAAGAACACCTCCTGCCTCGTTACCTGAATTAGCTCCGCTAATAGATCGGGAAACAGTTTCGGTAGCCACGGCCCGCAGGCAAACAGGAATGTGTCTGCCGCGATTACGCTTCCTCCAGCTGTGATTAATGACTCCAGCTTGCGATCGGCTTTCGGCGGCAACACGGAGTCGTTTAAGTAAGTAATGCCATTTCTCCGCACCTCCTCCACGATGACTCGAACAGCCTGTAGCGCCATCAGTACACCACTATTCGGTTCAAAGATAGCCCAGGCAACTCGACCAAAATCCAGTTGCGGATAGCGCAGCTCCAGTTCCGTGCGCGTCAGCTTTTCAAAAACCACACCAGTTCGTTGCAGTGTTGCCAGCGTACTGATTGAATAAGAGTCATCTTCACGGGCGAGCCAGAGAACGCCGGTGCGATGAAAGAGCGATTGTCCGGTCCGTTTGAAGAGGCCTTGCCATAACCCCAGCGAACGCTGCGCCGAGCGCGTGTAGATCTCATCCGGTCCATAGCCCATCCGAATGATTCGCGACTCACCACCAGAGCTGGCACGACTATTCCCCGCGCCGTACGCGTCGATTAAAATCACCTTCGCGCCGGCATGCTGGATTTGGTGAGCCGTCCAAGCTCCGAATACTCCTGCACCGATTACGGCAACGTCGCAAGTCTGACAAGTGTTCACGGGGAGAGATAATCTACGCTGGCAGTCGTTCAGTCAAATCATCTCATCACGAGGATCCCGTTCAGCGAGACCGAGTTGGTCCCTTCTGCCCCTTGAGAATGTTGAAGACCGGGTGGTGAATCTTTTCGATTCAAGAACGCCTGTTGAAAAACAGAGGCGGCGGGTCGTCTTTACAAACATCCCGCCGCCTCCGATTGCGAGTGGTAACGTCCTCACCCCGCCACCACTCTGTAGCATGGTTTTTGGGCCATGCTGGGGGTGAGGCATTCAGCCATCACCCTGATTGCCGCGCATTGTACTCCTTTTTGAGGGCATGAGTGCAATATTATTTGAAAAAGGCCCTCGTAATCGATACGGGACCCGAAGGCCTTCTTGGGCCTTGAGTTGCTTTCTCACGCGCCGTCAGAGGTTTTTTCATTCTTGTCCAACGCCAACTCCGCCAGGAAGGTTGGACCGCTGCGGACGACAGCAAGAATGCCCGTTTTAACCATGCGGCCAGGGTGCTCGCCCTGCCAGGCTATTCCTGGCCGTCGCTGGACGTGCCATCACCGCTCGCGGCTATGACAGCGCTGCGTGGAGGCAACGCAATCTCGTGACCTCCGACAATGTCGGGAAACTCGTCAAGCTCTCGCTCCCGAGCTTGATCGATTGTTTCATCGCGTTCGACTTCCACGTTGCGGTAATATTCCATACCCGTTCCGGCAGGAATCAACCGCCCCATGATCACGTTCTCCTTCAAACCGCGCAGGTAGTCGACGCGACCGGAGATTGCCGCTTCGGTAAGCACGCGAGTGGTCTCCTGGAACGATGCTGCAGAAATGAAGGAGTCAGTCGAGAGTGAGGCCTTCGTGATGCCCAGCAGAAGCGGTTCAGCCTGAGACACCTCTCCCTCGT
>JBGPNE010000560.1:0-2858 GCA_041487335.1 Pyrinomonadaceae bacterium | reverse complement strand
GTCTTTGAAAAAAGCTCTTCTGAAGCTCCGATAACGATTGCCCATCGCGTTCAGAGAACATCAATCTGCTTTGTGTCGTCGTTTGTTGAATTACTGACCGAAAAGCCATTGGCTTAGCGACCTTGGGCACAACGGCGCGTCCAGACTGCTTGGCCGCCTCGAGGGCGATCCTTTGCCAGCGCGCAACCTTCTTACTGTTGTCCGCTTCGTCTCGCAAATGAACATCAGCGAGTGTGGTTGTAACAGGCACTATGTGAGTGATGCCCAGCTCCGTTGCCTTTTGTACTACCAGATCAAATTTCTCGCCTTTGAGCAGGGCGACTGCGAGCGTCAGCTGAAGTGGTGACTCGGATCGTGCAGGCTCGACCTCGGCAATGACCTTGAGCTGGGCAGAGTCACGGCTGATTTCACTAATAGCGCACTGAAACTCTCTTCCTTCACCATCGAAGGCATATACCTCGTCGCCTGGCTTCAAGCGCAAGACATCACTCAGGTGGCGTGACTCGTCTGACGTGAGCGCCAGGTTTTTAAGCTTGGAAGCAAATGCGCTTGGAGGCGCGTAGAATCTTCGTCGGGTCATCTCCCTGAAAGCTGCCGCCTGTTTGTCGCTTCGCGTCTTTGCTCCTTTGCGTCCCGGCGTGAAATTAACTTTCTCGCAAAGCCGCCAAGAGGCTACGGCGCAAAAGTCATGTTTAGACGACAATGCAGGCCCATTCACTCGCAGTCGTAATCTCGCACGGGTTATTAATGCCTAACTCTTGCAACCGGTCAACCACCATCTCGATTTGGGAATCCAGAATGCCGGACAAAATCAATCGGCCGCAAGTCGCACTGAGGAGCGAAGGGAGCATGGGACAAATCGCATCCGCGGTGAGGTTGGCACAAACGCAATCTGCCGACGCGCTCAGACTCTCGTCAATTGTCCCGACGCGAAACACGATTTGGTTCGGCATGTCATTTAACTGAGCGTTCTCGAGGGCAATCGCAATCGCCTCTGCATCGGTGTCGCAAGCCTCAATACGGGCGTCGGGAAAAAGCTTCGCTGCGGCAATTGCGAGAATCCCCGTACCCGTTCCTACGTCAAGAAGGCTTCCAGCATCAAAGTATTTCTCGATAGCCGTCAGGCACAAACGAGTCGTTTCGTGAGTTCCCGTTCCAAACGCCATCCCCGGTTCAATCCGAATTACAATCCGCCCCCGGGTGTCGGAAATATCAGTCCACGGCGGTGCGATAATAAAGCGCTCGCCAACTTCAACAGGTTGCCAGCCCTTCTTCCATTCGCCGAGCCAGTCTTGATCCGCCACCTCGCGAACTTCCATGTCGCGCACTGATGAAGGCGGCAAACTGTAGATTCGCAACGCTTCAAATAACTCGGCACGAACCCGTTCGCGATCGGGCAGCGACTTAAAATAAGCGGTTACTTGCAAAAGCTCATCACCTGACTGCTTAGCTTCCGTTCCCAACGCGCCCGCTTCCATCAGTGCGTATTCAACGGCCTCGCGCGCTTCGGACTCAACCGCTACATCGAGCGCGTGCCAAACGTGCGCTGCCTGATGTTTTTTCGCAGGGTTCAATCTACTCCTTGGACTTTTGAAGCTCTTCCCCGAGGAAATCCATGGCGAGGGTGAGCTGGATGGCCTTCTTTCTCACCATCCCAACCTGCACCCCACGCGGGCCGCCCGCGTGGGGACCCCGCATTACCTTCCCGAGTGGGGTTGAAATCTCTACTCCTCGCGAATGCCGAGATCATCCAACAGATGCATTTTGTTCCGCCATTCTTCTTCCACCTTTACGAAGAGCTCAAGATAGCAGCGATGGCCCAGCAAGTGTTCGATGTCCTGTCTTGCACGAGTGCCGATCTCCTTTAGGCGCGCAGCACTCTTGCCGATGATTATCTTTTTCTGAGAGGGCCTTTCAACGAAGATTGCGCAATAGATCCGCGTGAAGTCCTCCTGAAGCTCTTCCCACTTTTCGGTCACCACCGCTGTGACATAAGGAATCTCGTCCTCCGTTATTTGCAAAATCTTTTCCCGGATGATCTCGGCGACGAGCGTGCGCATTGGCTGGTCAGTGAGCTGGTCTTCAGCGAATAACGGTTCACCTTTAGGCAGGTGCTTGATGATCTCATTCAATAAAACATCGATCATGCTTCCTCGCAAAGCGGAGATTGGCACAACTTCACGCCATTCGTATTCGTGCCTGTACCATTCGATCAGAGGCAATAGCGCAGCTTTGTACTCTAGTTTGTCTATCTTGTTGAGCAAGAGCAGGGCAGGTTTGTTTGACTTCTGGACCAGTTCGAGCACAAAGCGATCGCCATTGCCTGTCGAAACCGAAGCGTCGCAAATTAGACAAACCAGATCCACAGTCAGCAACGCGTCTTGCACGGCAGCCATCATCCGGCGATTCATTTCGTAGCCAGGCTTGTGAACGCCGGGAGTATCGACCAAAACGATCTGACCTTCGGGCTGGGTGATAACGCCCTGAATTCTGAAACGTGTTGTCTGGGGCTTATCGGAAACAGCCGCGATCTTCTGGCCCACGAGGCGGTTTAGAAGCGTCGACTTACCAGCATTTGGCCGCCCAACCAGCGCTACGTAGCCGCTGCGGTAGCTTTCCTTTTGAGTTGCCTGGGCCACGAGCTGCTATTCACTCTCCTCTGCGAATATTTGAACGCGGTTTATTAATGCTCTTGCTTGAGCCAGTTCCACCGCTGACAAAGCCCGGGCTTCAACCCTGGCAATACACGGGCTTCAAGTGAGCGCGAAGCTCGGTGGACTAAAGGCGGCGCGCCAATTCGAACGCGGCTGCAATGCGGATGCTCTTCACGGCAGACAAGCCTTTAATCTTCAAGAACT
>JBGPNE010000559.1:0-2858 GCA_041487335.1 Pyrinomonadaceae bacterium | reverse complement strand
GTGGTCGTCCCTCTAGAGGCGTGAGTTTTTCCGAATAGAGCAACACTTCAGGCCGGTCCAGTCTCAGGGCAGTCCGATTGTCAGTGAAGGCAAAATATTTGTCGTTGCTTTGTTGAGGTGGCCTGGCCCGTTTTTCCGCGTCCGTCATCGCCTTAAGGATTGCACGGCGCTGGTCATGATCCAGACCATTTCCAGCGAATCGTCGCGAAAGACGAATTCCGCTCGTCGCGGTTTGCCGAGGAAGTGAAAGCCGTCGCAATCGATCTGCAACTTTTGTCTTTGACGTCCGAAGCAAAGACCTCGACCGAATGAAAGAGACATTCAGTTCATTCAGTTCACAAAAACAGAGCGCGCCCCAGGGATTTCAGTCAAGGTCAACCACATCTGATTCAACTCAACGCTGCTGCGGCTCCGCACCAGGTCGGTATTCTGTTTCGAGATTCGCACGAATTTCCTGGAGAGTGAACCACGCCGGTTTAAATTCTCCGCGAGTATACAGCTCGGATTGATCCATAAAGTGCCGACTCTCGAGGTGACCGCTCGCGCCAAAGACATGTACCGACAGCGCGCGGACACGCGGCCCGAACTCTACAACGCTCACATACGTCGCTCCCGCCACGCCGTAGCGCCGTTTCTGACCCGGCACCGACGACGCATAAAACGTGAAGACCGCCCCGTCAGCGCCATTCACCCCCGGAACGGGTAAGCTTGGTCGCGCATCTTGAAATTCCTCTTCCTTGCTTTCATCACGACGCTGTAGCCGGTTGATCTCGCCCCATCCTACGCGCCAGGTGCCAAAGTTGTGCTCAAGCGCGTCGAGAACCTCGCTGAGGGCGGCCGTTTGTCGCTCCGCCGTTGCTGTTTGCGTCTCTTGTCTTGAGAGGCGCTCGCGCCACAGCGTGAAGAGCGTCATGGCAACTGAACCGCTTGTACTGCGGTGATTCCAGTCATTCAACTCCGTGGCGACTTCATGAAGACGTGAAAAGTTCGGATCCGTTTGGTCAGAGCTAAGCTGCTGCTTTATTGCTGCAAGGAGCGGGGGCAAAAAGGTGTCCGCGCCAATCACGTGCGTATCGAATGCTGCGTGTCGCCATTCGTCAAATGTGAAGGTGCGCGCCGCCGAGAGAATCTGTCGGGATATACGTCCACGCGGGTTGTCGCTTTCCTGAACCATATATGGTGGATACTGTTTGGGATTGGGATTACCTTCGCTGGTCAGGAGAAAAGGTGACGTGTTGCAATTCTGCATCCAACTGGTTTTCGGGTTTGTGAGCTGCGGGAGCTCCGTCATCGTATGGTAACCATGCCACTCGGTCGCCGGATCGCTTCCGTCAACCGGTTTGCTCCAATCAAAGCGCGGATCACGGCGCGGCACTGCGCCATTGTATAGATAGAAAGTGTTGCCCTGGCGATCGGCATACATCACATTACCGAAAAGCATGTTGAGCGGCGCCATCGCTCGCTTTAGTTCCGCGAGCGACCGGGCCTTTGTCATCTCGTACCACTCTCGTAGCCAGCCGTCGTCCTCGAACTTCGCCATCCGCAGCGCCAGGAGTTTGCCATCGCGTGCGGCCACGACAGGGCCGTGATGGGTCTTCCGCATAGTAAAGCGGCGCGTCTCTACTCCGTTTGTCGTCTTGACGCGAATCTCTTCAAGGTGCTCTGTAGCCAGGCGGTATTCACTGCCGTATCTGTAGGCGAGTGGCCGCGCCTGGTCATCGAAGGTCTCAATGTACACGTCCTCCTGATCGGCTGCGTTATCAGTGCTAACCCAGCCGCCGTTATCGTTGTGCCCGACATAGGGGAACGGAAATCCAAACCGTGTGTAGCCAGTGAAGTTCCAACCTTCATCGCTGTGGATGTGTCCCTCATAGACTTGACCCGGGCCGAAGAAAGGCAAATGAGGATTAATGAAGAGCATCGCGTGTCCGGTCGCACTTTTAGAAGGGCCAATGACCCAGCCGTTCGATCCCTCATTCGCGCTTAGCCCGCGTTCATTCTCGGCCGTTTGCAGATTTGTGTTTCGAAGGTTCGGGTCCCGGGCGAATCCGTTCTGATAATAGTTGTATCGGATGAAAGCAAGCGTGTACCACCCCTCCATTTTTATCAGCAGCCGAGGACGGACCTCAGGATGCCGTGACATGTAGTAGTTCAGACCCGCGGCGAACGCATCGCAGATCGAGCGCATGTGCGGATCCATGCGCCGGTACTCTTCCCTGGCAAGCCGCGGAATTTCCAGCGCGTGATTCAGGCGATCTGAATCGAGACTCTCCTCTCCATAGAGTTCCGATGCTCTACCCAGAGCCCAAATGAAGTTCTCTTCAACGCGCCAGAAGTTGTCCTCAGCCTGAGCGTAGGCAAATCCGAACACCGCGCTTGAGTCAGTGTGGCCAAAAACATGAGGAACGCCAAAGGTGTCCCGGTAAATAGTCACCATCGGCGCGAGCCGTGCAGCGTTTGGAGGCGACTCTTGAGCAATTCCATTAACACATGCAAGCCAAGTTAGAAAGCAGCAAAGAAGAAAAGGTCTAATGCTCAACATAAGTAGCACCAAATTATTCCTAGCGGCGCCTCTCAACCTACCGTAATATCCGCCACAATAGCCAAGTCACGTAAGCCAGCAAAACGACAATTGCTCCCAACACGAATGGAAACGACCGGCGAGCCAGGTTCACTATCTGGGCGCTCTTTTCCTGAATCGCTTCGGCGCGATCCTGGATTCGCTGCGTTTTCTCCTGCTGTTCCAGAAAGACTTGAAACTGCTGTTTCTGTATCGACTGTGATTCAGCCTGACACTCAAGCTGCGTCTTTTGATTGTCCCTGACTTCCTCAAGCAAACGCGTGATCTGCTCGAACTG
>JBGPNE010000558.1:0-2862 GCA_041487335.1 Pyrinomonadaceae bacterium | reverse complement strand
GACAGCATTACGTTCGCTGCTAATACTGAAGGTGGACCATTTGGATTGAGCCCGGCAACTCTCATGGGCATGCCAAATGCGCTGGAGATTCAGCACATCCTGCAACAAGCTATGGGCGGGAAGAAGTAGAACAAGAGCAGTTTTGAGTTTCGAGTTTCGAGTTTCGCGTTTGAAACGTGGGACTCGAAACTCGGAAACTCGGAACTCGAAACTCGAAACTCGAAACAGGAGTGCCTTCATGAAGCTCATCTCTATCTCTTTTGGATCATGGCTGCTTGGCTTGTCAGCAATCGTGCTGGCTTTCTTTGTTTTTAAAGGCGAGAGCCTTAGTACAGCCGACATCAAAGGCGCAACGATTACCTCTCTGATTATAGCGGCACTGCTATTCTCGCTAGCCTATGCTCCGTCCCTGTTCTGGTTACGCAAACGTCTCGGCGGTTGCCGGCCTGCAGTGTTGTTTCCGCTCGCCTCGGCGGTCGTGCTTAATCTTCCGGTCTTTTTGATCGGAATTTTGGCAATCGGCAGAACTTTGGCGGTGACGGAAGCGTTTGCACTTATCGGCGCATTTGTGTTGATGGGCACTGCATTCGGCCTCGGTTTCGTTTGGAATTATCAGGACAGGGATATAAAGTCAAAAGCATGGCGGTAGCTGCAGCGGTTCAAGAGAGTGTAAGCCTTCGAGACCCGGCGAATTTCGCGCCAGTCATCGATCTCAATGACTTGAGCGTTGCCTTTGGCCGGCGACCAATCCTTCAATCTCTGCGCGGGGAACTGCGTGGGCGCGCAATCGGGCTCCTGGGCCCTAACGGCGCCGGCAAAACCACACTGATTCACACCCTGCTGGGATTTCATCCTCCCTCTTCAGGTACCGCGCACATCTTCGGCCGGGACATCACCACCGATGCCAAGCAGATTAGACAGGTTATCGGTTACATGCCTGAGCGCGATTCGTTCATCGCCAAGATGAGCGCGGTCCATTTCGTGCGTTTGATGGGTGAGCTTTCCGGTCTCCCTTCCGAAGCCGCGCTCGAACGCGCTCACGAAGCGCTCTTTTACGTCGGTCTTGGCGAAGCGCGCTACCGGAGCCTGGATACCTATTCACTGGGTATGAAACAACTCGCGAAGCTCGCCCAGGCGATTGTGCATGGTCCGAAGCTAATTTTTCTGGACGAACCCACTAACGGTCTCGATCCACCGGCGCGTCAACGAATGATCAGGCTGGTCCGCGAGATTCGCGACAGCGGACAGGCAAATATCCTTCTGTCGTCTCACCTGCTGCGAGACGTTGAAGAGTGTTGCGAGGAGATCCTGATTTTGAAGGAAGGGCGCATCGCCGTTTACTGCAATCTCGAAGAGGAGCGAAAAGCGAATCGCAAGTTTCTGGTTCTTGAGACACGGGGCGACCAGGATGGGTTTGCGAAGGCGATCGGATCGCTCGGTTGTGAGTACGCGCTGACTACCGATCATCGAATCAAGATAGTTTTGCGGGAGGGAGTCGAGGTTCGAGATTTATACCGGATTGCGGGTGAGCACGAAGTGCAAATCAGGCGGTTGAGTTACAAGCGTGATTCATTGGAAGACATCTTCCTGAAAGCGATGGAGAACGGCCATGGCAGTTTATGAGCACACCTACAAGCGCTACGCCGGCCGGCTAACTCCCGAATGGAGCCGGTTTCTGATCATACCGCGCCACGCTTACCGGGACGTTTTCAAGTCGAAGCTGTTCACCGCGTTCTTCTCGCTTTGCTTCATTCCGCTGCTCGTCGAAGCGATCCTGATTTATCTCCACCACAATGTGAACGCGCTTGCTTTGTTGAAGGTGAATGTTCGCGAGTTGATTCCGATTGACGCTTTTTTCTTCCAGACCTTTGTAAACCTGCAAGGCGGATTTGCCTTCTTTGTCACCTTGCTGGTGGGCCCGCCATTGGTTTCGCGCGATCTGAGAAACAATGCTTTGCCTCTGTATCTTTGCCGTCCGTTTACGCGCACCGAATATGTTCTGGGCAAGATGTCCGTGCTCCTGATTTTGCTTTCCGCAATTACCTGGGTTCCCCAGTTGCTCTTATTTCTTTTTCAATCATACCTCGAAGGAGCGAGCTGGTTTATTGCTAACCTTTGGATGGTCAGCGCGATTTTCATTGGCGGCGTTGTCTGGATAATGCTTCTTGCTCTGCTTTCGCAGGCTGTTTCTGCATTCGTGAAGTGGCGGGTCATTGCCAGCGCTGCACTGCTTGGACTGTTTTTCATCCCCTCGATTTTTGGCGAGGTGGTCAATAACATTCTCTTGACGCGCTGGGGAAACATCATCAGCCTGGGCGCGCTGATGCGAAACATTACGGCCGGACTATTCGGCACGTTTGTCCGCGCGACAGGACGTATCGAATATTTCGACGGCCAGGTTGCGCGAGAGATTGTGATGAACGAGCCACCACTCTGGTGTTCGTGGGCCGCGCTGTTTGTTATTTGCGCAATTTGTCTCGCGCTGCTTTCACAAAAGGTTAAGGCTTACGAGGTGGTGAAGTGACTGCAGATTTCGAATTGCGGATTTCAAATTGCGCAACCAATGGTCGTCTCGCACCACCGATGCGCGGCATGGTGAATGCCTCGGCTCTTAAATTCGCAATTCGCAATTCGCAATTCGCAATCGGTCGCCGTCTAAGCCATCACGGCTACGTAAGGAGTTCAATCGCCTCAGCCGGTGTGACGAAGGCGAAACGATCCACCTGAGGATGCGAAAGCATGAAGGCGATGTTCTGCTCCAGGTTGGCTTTGCTTGTCTGATCCGCGCAAACGTCCGTTCTGACCGATGGCGCCAGATACTGCACTCTGTGAACGTTTAGCAACCTGTCCATCATATTGCTG
>JBGPNE010000557.1:0-2867 GCA_041487335.1 Pyrinomonadaceae bacterium | reverse complement strand
TCGGCAATCAGTATCTTCACTTACGATCTCCTCTGCCGCTCGGCCAGCAGGACCTGACGCACACGCACAAACTCCTCCTCCAGGCAGCCCAGAAGTGCCTGGACGCCGGGAAACCAGTCTTTACATTCTATGCGTCCCAGTTCTTCGCAAATCAGCGCTACCTGGAGAGCGCCCAGATTGGCACTGCTTCCCCTGAGGCAGTGTGCGGCGCGCTTTAGCGCTGGCTGATCTTTCCTGGTTAGTGCCTCTTCGATGGCAGCCAATCGGTGCGGCGCGTCTTCGAGATAAAGATCGATAAGTTCGACAATCAAGTTGGGCACACCGTCCAGTTGGGCCTCTTCAAAGCTGGTCAGCACTACCATGTCTACAGCCTGTGTAAGCGAGCGGAAAGCACCTTCGCTTAGCAATGGGCCGAGCTCTTGATTTCGATTGCTCTCATTTCCGATGGCGTTGATAGACATTATTTCCTCTCCAGCTTTGCGTCAGGTTTTCGGAGCATTCATTGATTGTCTTTCTGTACCGCTCTTGCTTCCGTTCCTGTTGCTCACGAGCATTTGCAGAGTGGTTTGCAACCGTTCCGTAGTAAAGGGTTTCGAGAGGTAAACCGTCGCGCCGGCTGCGAAGCTGTTTGCTATGAGTTTCAGATCAGGCTCGGAGGTAATCATCATCACCGGGATCCGCATGAGACGCTTTTCTGTGCGCATGTAACGAATGAGGTCGAGCCCTTCAAGGTGCGGCATCATCATGTCGAAGATTGCGGCTTTGAAATCAGCGTCCTTTTGCAGGATGCGATACGCCTCACGACCATCGTCCGCTACGACCGGATCGTAGCCCTCCTTCCTGACCAGGGACGTCAGAAGATGCCTCATTACCGGATCGTCATCGGCGATCAAGACTCGTTGTGAAGATTGACTACCTTGTAGTGTCATTCCTTGCGACCTTTCCGCTAAACTGCAAGCTGTGCCAGATTCTCCTGCAGGAAAACCTTCACTCGCTCAGACTCAGAGAATACCTGTCTGCCCAGCGCCTCGGCGCCATCGAGACACCCCTCTCGTCCCATCCGCTCTAACTCGCGCAGTGGTCGCACCACCGCAACCATGCCGCAGTTCGCGCTCGTGCCCGCGCAGTTGTGGGCGATCAAATCTACTTCGCTAGCATTTCCCGCCGCGATCGCGGCCATAAGCTTCTCGAGATTCTCAGACATCTGCCCCAGATAAAGATCCAGTATGTCGCACAACTCATCTCCCATGGCGTCGTGCAAGCGGGCCAAATCTACGGGTGGCGAGACCCCCTCCGCTACGCAGCTCACCGGATCTTTATCGTTCGTCGAGGCAGCGAACACTCGTTGCAGCACTTGCGCCAGCTCTTCAGACTCAACTGGTTTGGAGATGTAGTCGTCCATGCCTACCGCAAGACATTTCTCCCGGTCTCCCTGGAGCGCGTTCGCTGTCATGGCGACAATAATCGTATGTTTCGTTTGTCCCTCAAGCCGACGGATCTCTGCAGTTGCCTCATACCCGTCCATCTCAGGCATCTGGCAATCCATCAGCACCACGTCGTAAGGAATTCTCTTTAAAGCTTCGACCGCTTCACGCCCGTTGGCAACAGCATCCGCCCGGTAACCAAGCTTTTGTAACTGACGCACGGCGACTTTTTGGTTAACGATATTGTCTTCGGCAAGTAGGATGAGTTTGTATGGGGTCATCGTTTTTTCTTTCAGAGCATGTCGGGTAACCAACGCGGCCGGCTCGTCCAGAGACTCTCTACCTGGTTGGACGGTCGCCTGACTAACAACATTCGTCAGACAGTCGAACAACTGAGACTGACGAATGGGCTTGGTGAGATAGGCCGCTATACCGGCTTCGCGGGCGGTGGTACCGTCGCCACGCAGCCCGTGCGAGGTCAGCATGACCAGGCGCGTTGAGGCGATGAGAGGCTCGGATTTGATCGAACGCGCCAGCTCAAATCCATCCATTATGGGCATCATCAAATCAAGTATGGCCAGATCGTAAGATTCGCCTCTCGCCGCTGCTGAACCCAACATTTCAAGCGCCAGCGCTCCCGAATCAGACTCCTGATGGATCATTCCCCAGGAGCTTAGCTGGTGAGACAGAATCTTTCGATTTGTGGCATTGTCGTCGACAATGAGAACGCGCAACTGATTGAGACTCGGCATGCTCGGTATCGGAGCCGCCGGTTGATCAGGCTGCTTGGCCAATCGCGCAGTAAACCAGAAGGTTGAGCCTTTTCCGGGCTCGCTGATTACGCCGATCTCTCCGCCCATCAGTTCGACCAGTTGCTTTGAGATGGCTAGGCCCAGACCCGTGCCTCCATATTTTCGCGTGGTAGAACCGTCGGCCTGCGTAAAAGCCTGGAAGAGTCTTTGCTGTGCGGCCTCATCAATCCCGATTCCCGTATCGCTTACCGTGAAGCGAATAACAATGTCACTGTCAGTCTCGCTTTCTTTTTCAGCCTGCACGATTACCTCGCCCTGTTCAGTAAACTTGACGGCGTTACCCAGGAGATTCGTGAGCACCTGACGAAGACGGCCCGGATCCCCTTGGAGTTTTGTGGCTACATCACTGTAGATTAGCGATGCCAACTCGATTTTTTTGTCCCTCGCTCGCTCCGCCAGTAATTCAACGGCTCCCTCAACTGCATTGCCCAAGTCGAAGTCAAGTGTCTCAAACTGAAGCTTGCCGGCTTCAATCTTCGAGAAGTCGAGAATGTCGTTGATGATGGTTAGGAGCGCATCGCCGCTTGAACGAATCGTTTCGGCAAACTCTTGTTGCTCCGCGGACAATTCAGTGTCGAGCAAGAGTCCGGTCATACCGATCACGCCGTTCATCGGAGTGCGAATCTCGTGG
>JBGPNE010000556.1:0-2884 GCA_041487335.1 Pyrinomonadaceae bacterium | reverse complement strand
CAGCACCGCGCTCTTTCAATTTCTCTTTGATGATCTGGAAGTAGCGCAACCCGGCGACTCGTGAGCTCGTCACAATCATCGCCTTCGCTCGTCCGCCGACTAGCGGCTTCACGTTGTCCTCAAAGATGCGAAGCATTACCTCAGACTTGTATTGAATCAACTCGTCATCCTGGAAAGCGACATTCTTTAGCGCCTTTGCCACGACTCCCTTTGGATAGAGCTTCTGTTCTTCATCCGGTTTCGGCACCACGCGGGAACGCAAGTTATAAAGCGTTTTGTACGAAATAATGCTCGCGGCAACGTCTACGATATAGCCTTCGGCGATTGCTTCCGCTTCGGTATAGGTATCGAACGCTTCGCCAAACAGTGTGACCGTGGCGGGCGCGGGCGTGGCAGTGAAAGCAACGAAGAGTTGATTGCGATCGTGTTCGCGGATGATCCGAGCAATCTCCTCTTCTTCATCTTCGGGTTCCTGCTCGGCGTCTGCATCGGCAGCATCAACGTCAACCTTTTCCCGAAAAGGCTTGCGGATCGCCGTGGCCATCCTGCCTTCCTGAGAGCGGTGCGCCTCGTCGATCAAGAAGGCGACGCGGAGTTGTTTCAGCGCCGGATCGTTTTCTATCTCTTTCAGAATCCAGGCAAACTTTTGTTGAGTAGTTATGATGATCGGCTTTCGCTGCGCCAGAAAGCGCGGCAGGTCTTCAGCTTTCTTCGCCAATCCAACCACATCTCTGAGATGAATGAAGTTTTCGATCTCATCCTTGATGTTCTTATCCAGCGTTTTCCGGTCGGTGAGAACAAAAATGACATCCGCCAATTTCTCACTTGTGCCGGGCTTGAAGAGACTGTGAAGGCGATCAGCGAGCCAACAGATCGTGAGTGTCTTGCCGCTGCCGGCGGAGTGATTGACAAGATACTTTCGTCCGATGTCTCCTTTCTCAGTGAAATGCGCCAGCGCATCCTCCGCGATTCGCCGGACGGTTCTGCCTTGGTGATAACGGGGGAAGAGCGTAAACGCTGGGCGCTCCGGCTTATCTTCTTTGGCCTCCCGCTTCGGTACGTAAACGAGGAAAAAGGCCAGCGCTTCGAGCAGACGCTCTTTCGACAGCACTTCACGATAAAGGAACTCGACCGGGTACTCACCTTCCGTCAGCGGTGCGTTCGTCAGCCCCATGTTGTGAGCACGAAAGTTTTCTTCGCGGCGCGGATCGGTGGAGGCCATCACATCGCCGGTATCCGCGGCTAGATAAAGAAAAGGATGCTGGAAGATCTTGATTGCGTGATCGCGCCTGGTGAATTGCGCAACCGCATCGTCCATGACCTGGTTCTTCTCGTGCTTCAACTCCAGCGCGACAATCGGCAGACCATTCAGGAAGAAAACGAAATCAATCTCGGTATTCGTGTCGCCAAAATAGAAATGAGGCCGGAAGGTGATGCGGTTCTTGTCGTAAAGTTTTGTTGCGACGCTCTCGCTCGAACGCGGTTTCGGATAGTAGAGCCGAAACTCCAGCCCACGCACCTTCAAGCCATGTCTGATGAGCAACCAGAGGGAAGTATGCCGCAGTTCGTTTTGTAGCGCGCGAAAGACCTCATCACGCGCATCGGTGCCGTAGTCTTCCGCCAGTTTCTTTACTGTTTCGGGTTGTGTGTCGTTGAGGAATGCCCAGAGATGATCTTCGACGATAAAGTTCTCTGTGTCGGTGATGTCAGTTTGCTCAAGGGCGCCGTACTTGTGCTCGCGGATCAGGAAGTCCGCGATGTGATTCTGAAAAGTGATCTCGGGTGGGGCAGGCATAGCTACTCATTGGGCCGGGTCGCAGACTTGGGGCGAATCAAAATCTTCTTGATCTTGCCTTCGCTATAGATAACCAGGGGCGTACCGGTTTTTGCGGCCAGCTCGCGCGCTCGCTGCGCAGCACGCCGTAAGGCGGCTTCCACACCTTTGATTTCCTTGTCGCTGGTGTTTCTTCTCTGCTTCATGACTTGGGCGTAGGGTGACGCCAAGCCTAGTTGAGGCGATCGCTCTCCAGCGGCTCGGCGTCCGGTATTGCACTTAGATAACGCTCGAAATCTTCGCGGCGACCTGACGCCGCTTCGCGGCGCAGATAATCCATCGTCAATACCACAGCCAGCTTTTCGCTCGCGGCGCTGGCAAGAAACTGGCTCACCGAATAGCCCTCCTTCGCGGCAAGCTCTTCGATGCTCTCCTTCAGCGAATCTGGTAATTCGATGGTTAGTGTGCTCATGATTGGCTCCGTACAAGTTGAAGGAAATCACCCGGGGTAATGGCCGCCACGCCGAGTTCCTCCGAACCGTGAAAGTCCTTCACGTTATGGGTAACAATATAACGGCAGCCTGCGGCAAAAGCCAATTCCAAAATCATGTCGTCATTGGGGTCGGGAAGAAATGGCCGCCAAAGAAAATGGACCTCCTGCAAATGCGCCTGGCTTGCCAAATAGCGAAGAGAGCCAAGGGCGTCGTTCTCCGTTTGCCCTGGAGGCAGATTCTCGCTTCTCGTCATCACTGCCTGCCACTCGACGTAAAGCCCGACTGAAAGGCATAACTGGAATTCTGCTGCTGGAATCGAATTAATTAGTGTGAAGCTTGCGCCCTGTCGCGAACGCGCGCCAGCCACGAGGACATTCGTATCGAACACGACTCTGATCGGCTTGGCTTCAGGCATCGCTCTGTACGTGTTTCAAGTCCGCCTCGGTCACCCGTCGCTGGCCGGTCACGCACTCGTGAATCAGTGATTTGCGGTAAGCGGTGAGCGCCGTGATTTGCTGGTTGAGTGTTTTCTGAATCTCTCTGATCCCCTGGATTCTTTGTTCGATGTGCTTCGCAATCGATTCTTGCTCTTTGATAGGCGGCAAGGGAATGTAAT
>JBGPNE010000555.1:0-2898 GCA_041487335.1 Pyrinomonadaceae bacterium | reverse complement strand
GTCTCTTTGATCCGGACAACGGCCGCATCAGCACCCGGAAGAACCGCCGTATTGGTCCGGACCATGTGATCGTATTGGCGATACACCCACTGTTTGGAAGCGATGTTTGGCGAGGCGACGAGCTTGAGCAAGGCCTCGTTCGAGTCTGGAGTCTCAAGTCTGGAGTCTGGAGTCTGGTTTCGGCTCTCGACTCTCGATTCTCGACTCTCGACTCTCGCTTCCGGCGGTTTCATCGGACGCTCGTAGCGTGGGGCTTCGTCCGTGAGTGCCGCAACCGGAATGTCTGCAACTGTCTCACCTTGATAGACCACCTGCATGTGCCCGCTCTCGCGCACGCGGCCGATCACCACGGCATCGAGATCCCATTTGCGGAAAATATTGACAACCTCACGTTCGCGGCCCGCGTGAGCAACGATCAGCATGCGTTCCTGTGACTCAGAAAGCAGCATTTCGTAGGCAGTCATCCCTTCTTCACGTTGCGGCACGAGCGAAAGATCGAGCTCGATTCCGGTGCCTGCTCGCGCAGCCATCTCGCAAGAAGATGAGGTCAAACCCGCGGCACCCATGTCTTGAATTCCAGCCACCGCTCCACTGCGCATCGCTTCAAGACACGCCTCGAGCAAAAGCTTCTCCAGAAAAGGATCGCCGACCTGAACTGTCGGACGCTTCTCAAGCGCCTCTTCGTCAAACTCCGCCGACGCCATCGTGGCTCCGTGAATGCCGTCGCGTCCCGTCTTAGCTCCGACGTAGAGCACCGGATTTCCGACGCCAGTCGCTCTGCCAAAAAAGATCTGATCCTGTCGCACCAGTCCCAGGGCAAACGCGTTCACCAGAGGGTTGTATGCATAGGCGTCATCAAATGCGACCTCACCGCCCACAGTGGCAACGCCAAAGGCATTTCCGTAGTGCGCGATACCCGCCACAACCCCGGCCAAAAGTGACCGATTGCGACGTCCGTGTCGTGAATGGTCGAGAGAACCAAATCGTAAGCTGTTCATCGACGCAATTGGTCGGGCGCCCATCGTGAAAATGTCGCGCAAAATGCCGCCGACGCCGGTCGCTGCCCCCTGAAACGGCTCGATGAATGAAGGATGATTGTGCGACTCGATCTTGAATGCCGCGCACCAGCCGTCGCCGACGTCAACCACGCCCGCATTTTCACCAGGAGGAACAATAACGCGCTCACCAGTGGTGGGAAGCCGTTGCAGATGGAAGCGCGAAGATTTGTATGAGCAGTGCTCCGACCACATCACTGAAAAGATGCCCAGTTCGACGAAAGTCGGCTCTCTGCCCAGGAGCGCGCTTAAATGTTGGAACTCTTCCAGGGTGAGGTTGTGCGCGGAAATTACTTCGGGAGTGATGAATTCCATAACATAGTAGGCAGGAAGCAGGAAGCGGGAAGCAGTCGGCAGCAGAAGTGCGTTCTGCCTACTGCTTACTGCCTACTAGCTTTTCGATTGCCGCGCGCAGGTCAGAATCATTTATGCGACCCAGGCGCTTGTAGACGATCTGGCCCTGCGCATTGTAAAGAAAAGTTGCAGGCAGCGCGCCGCCCCACTGGGGATCTACCAAATCGATGGCAGGCTCCGGATCAGGAACATTCAGCAGGTATACTGGCATACTTGCGTGCATCTCCTGCAGAAACTTAGGAACCTGCGTTTTGATGTCGGCGAAATCGTCGAGCGAGATGGCGATGAAACCGAGTCCTTTTGAGCGGTACTGCTCATCGATCTTCACCAGATCGGGAAACTCATCACGACAGGGATCACACCAGGTGGCCCAGAAGTTAACCAGCAACGGGCCCGCCGCTTCGCGCTTTAGCAAACTTCTTAGTTCGTCAGTATTGATCGCCTGTATCGCCGCGGAAGGATTCCGAGCGCCATTCATCCGCGACTGCGTTGGCGCCACGAAGCTTGAGAGCAAGACGCTCAGGCTGATAGTAAGAAAGGTGAACGATCGTGCCAGAGTCATCTCCTGGAAACTAAGCGCGTTTTATTGAGCAGCCAAAAGCCCTGGCTGTCGTCTTTGCGACTGGTTTGCCGGCGAGCGTTGCCTCTATCGCCTCACGCAAATCGCTTGCGCTGACCTGCGATTCATCACGGCGGTTGTCAATACGCCCGTGATAGACAAGCTTGCTATTAGCATCAAGGAAATATGCCTCAGGAGTGTGCTGCGCTCCCAGCCGGTCGGCGATCTTGTTTGCGGGATCTTTGAGAATCGGAAACGTCAATTTGTGTGCAGCGGCGTGCGACTTTACGGCGTCGGCTGGCTCAGTGGCGTTGGCGTTGATTCCGATTACGCTGATGCCACGAGCTTTGTAGTCTTGCGCGAGCTTCTCCATCCGCTGGTTATAAGCATTCGAGACCGGACATTGCACTGCGACAAAGATCAACACCGTCCCGTTTTTCCCTTTGAGGGAGTTCAGTGCCCGCTCTTTGCCGTCCACATCAGGCAACGTGAAGTCTTCGATGGTGGCGCCAATCGCCGGAGGAGCCGGAATGTCATTGGCAGCACCGCGACCGCTACCAGCGACAACGGCGCCTACAATCACCAGCAACATGACGAGCAGGACTGACACAAGATTTTGCCCCTTCATAATAGAAACTCCTTTCATTGGGCAGTAGAAATGGAAAGGAAAGATTAACAGCCTGAGACGAGGCGTGGCAAGTGAGGGGAGGTGCGTAACCTGACCGTGAAGGAGGACTCCAATCTTGGCAGAACCCGGGAAAATGGTAGTACGCGGTTTCTCGTTTGAGGCCGGGGGGCCTCATGGTCGGGCTAGTGCCCTGCTACCAACCGCGACGATAGCTGTCAACGTAACGGTGACAGCCGCGGACAGCAGGCAGAACTGGCAAAAGTGATGAATAACGAACGCCTGAAGATAGAGCAGCCAGAGTG
>JBGPNE010000554.1:0-2916 GCA_041487335.1 Pyrinomonadaceae bacterium | reverse complement strand
AGACATTTCCTCCGATGTGAGCCCGGACAAGGACCTGCCTGCCTGACCAGGACTCAGGAAGCAATTCGAGCAAATGGATGGTGGCTTATTGGAAAGCCGAACCTGTCACACGGGGTTTGTTAACGATTATCCCCGCAGGCGTCCTCCAGGACCCAAGAGAACAATGATGACCACGGCTACGGCGATTCCCACGCCAATCGCAATCTTCTTACCCTTTGACAGATTGTTACGGGTGGCCGGCTGCATTTGAGCCGCAGACGGCGCGATCTTTCCTGCTTTGGCATCGGCCACAAGCCTGTCCATATCCGCTTTTAACCTGACGTTTGCTGGAACTGACTTGGCCGTTTCGGGTGCGAGAAGTGCGCGGGTCTGCTTTGGTTCGACGTCAGACTTCGGCGTGACCTCCGCAAAGGCGGGGGTTCTTCCCAGAGTGCAGACAAGCGCGGTAATGAGCACAGCGAAAGTGAATCTATTGAGCATGGTTCTCCTTTGCTTACGTATCTGGAATTCCGAGGCATCCCTTGCTTCAGCATTCAATTACCAACCTTCACAAAAACGCTTGGTCGATCCCACGAAAATAGGACGCCTTTTTCTCCCGAAGTAATGATCTTGAGGTGCTGCGGTTTGAGTTCTTCAAGAATTACATCGCCACTTTCAATCTTTCCGGGAAAGACTCCATCCTTTATCAACTGGTAGAACAACTTGTCGTCGGGTGTCCAGACCACAATCTGTCTATCCTCGTTCCTTATGCGGCCCCAAACGTAGCCTCGGCCTTTGTCGTCCTCCGTGTTGGCGAATAGCCACTCCCCTGATTCGCGCAACTCTACCTTCGCCGTTCGCATTGCTGAATTACCCTGCTTGTCATCTTCCAGCCAGAACACTTTGAGTATCCCCTTCTCCACATCGATGACCTTCACTCTTACTGTGCCCTCACGCGTAACCCAATCTCCTTCCCACTCCTTTGCCACTATCCTGGCCTGCTTTTCTCCCACTAGACGCTTGGTTACTACTGAACTGCACCCACAAGTCGTCAGCAGGATTAGTCCCGCAAGAGCGACCTTCCAACGCGATTTGTTCGTGATTGCCATGGTTCTTCCCAGTCCTACGGCCATGCGATTCCATACCTCTCGGGATGCTCATACGGCTAACACCTTCCCGACCCGATTGGAAGTGGGCGACGGATTGCGATCGCCTGTCGCCCACCCGTCTAGTCACGAGCTTTTCTTCAAAGCCCGCGACCGACATCTACTACAGAGCGGCTTTCGCGCTCGGCGCGTCAGGTTCTCTGTTGCCTCTCTATTGCTTAGTGACGAACGCCGGAAAACGTGTCAGGGCTGGCGCGGGCAAAAGGATAGATTCAGACTGGCAGCAAGAATCGCGACGACGGGTGAGTCTGTTAGGGCTCAAACTGGGGCGTGTTTATTGCCGCACAACGTGGAAATAGTACTCACCGACGGTTTCGAGTTGACCGCCGGCGGTCCGACCGCTGAGCGTCAAGAGATAGTCATGTTGTTGGAAGAGTGCGGGGGCGATCTGAAGTGTAACGCTCTTGCTTGAGTCGGCTTTGAGCGCGTGATTTTGCCAGACTTGTCGATCGTCAAGTGTGGTCAGCTTTGCGCTGTAGCTGCGATAGTTATTTTTTCGGAACACCAGACGCAAACGCGCGATGCGGGTGGCCGGATGGAGTAGTAACGTGTTTTCGTCGCTGATATCGCGAGTGACCAGGGGCAGCAGTGTAAGCGAAGCGATTTGCGCGGATGAAAATTGTGGCGCAGCGGTACCAGGCGTTTTTGGCGTTGGCCGGGGAGTGACGTTCATGCCGGGGGGCGGCTCGAGGTTTGCGGTCGAGTCGGTGGGAAAGGGGCTCGGAGCATTGTTGCCGGCGACAACTGGCGGTGAAGTCGCCTGGGGTGGCTGTGGTTTGGCTTTCTCGCTGCTAGCGAGTTCTGCCTGCTGGCGTTGCCGATACCGTATCAGTGTCCATACACCGCCAAGAATCAGGAGCAACAAAACTACCAGGGCGGACTGCCAGGCAAGCGGGCGGAGCCGAAACATATCGGCAACTGATTCTCGCCATGACGCGTTCACATTGCGAGTTATCGTCCGTGGCAGCGTCTTCTCGCCATTTGCGGCGGTAGTTTTTCTCGCCGCTGCAGTGGCGGCGCGGATCAAGTCTTGTGCTTCATCGATCTGTTGGCGGCGCGGCTCGGTGGCGCGAAAGTGTTGCGCGAAACGTGCGCGCTTTTCCTCGGTAAGTTCGCCGCGCGCGTAAGCGTCGAGCAATTCATCTTTGACGGCAAGAAAACGCTCAAAAAGCGCATCATCGGCAAAGTATGCTTCCTCTAATTGCGCCTGCTCTGCATCGGATAATTCTCCAAGGAGATAGCGTTCGCACGTCTCTTCAAATGCAAGCTGTTGTTCCAAAAACGTGGGTCTTCCCTTCAGTCTGCGGAACCAGGAGGCGAACTTATCTGCAAGTCTACGACAGGTCGGTCTGTCAGAATCGGCCGCTCTATGAATTAGTGACGAACCTCTGATTAACTGTCACCTCGGTACGTGCCACGCAAGAACGAATGCACCCGCCCAACTCGCGACGCAAACGACTGGCCCGCAACCGCAAAGCATTGAGTGTCGTGTTCAGCCGCGCGGCTTGCTGCTTACGCTGCTCAATCTTTAGATCTTTCTCCTCGCGGTAGTACTCAAGAATAAACAGCCGAGTCTCGGCAGGAAACTGATGGAGGCATTCTTCAAAGCATTCCATCTTGCGTTCTTTTTTCTGCTGCAATTGCGCCTGCTCGTATTCGCTCGGGGACGGTTCAGCGATCGCGCGAGTTTCATCAAGTGTGATCGACTGTCGATCGCGTGACCGCAAAGCTTCCAGCCACAGCAGACGGGCGACGCCGTAGGAATACCTGT
>JBGPNE010000553.1:0-2916 GCA_041487335.1 Pyrinomonadaceae bacterium | reverse complement strand
CAACATGCCATCGGATTCGCTCTATTCCCTCTCGCTTGAACAACAAGTAGGACAATTCTTCTACATTGGTCTTCTCGGCACCGAACTCGACAATGAGACGCGTTCGCTGATCAAAGAAGTCCAGCCCGGCGGCATTATTATTTTTGGCCGCAATGTTGCCAGCCCGCAGAAACTAAGAAACCTGCTCGACGGCATACGCGAACTTCTTCCCATCGAACCACTCTTCGGTATCGATCAGGAAGGCGGACTCGTCGATCGGCTGCGTAAGATCTTCACGCCCATGCCGTCAGCACGAACTATTCGCCTGCATGGCGACCTGGCAGCCGTGCGAGCGCTCGGACGTATCAGTGGCCAGGTGCTGAGGATACTTGGCTTCAATATGAATTTCGCGCCCGTCATGTCGATCATGACTGACGAGCGCGATCTGCTCTCTAACGGCCTGTACTCACGTTCGTTTGGCCGCTCGCCAGGTGAGGTTCTCGGATACACCACGGTTTACCTGAGAGGTTTCCAGGAAACCGGGCTCATCGCTTGTTTGAAACACTTCCCCGGAATCGGCGCCGGTGAGGTTGACTCCCACGAGCAGATGCCGCTCGTTCATCTTTCCCACGACGATCTGATTGCCCAGGACCTCGCGCCCTATATAGAACTTTTCGGGCGCAAAGACGATCGCGTCCGCTGCGTGATGGTCAGCCACGGTGGTTTCCCCAACATCGACATTAGAGAAGAAACTACTGGCGGATTAATAGAGCCGGCATCCCTCAGTCATAACATCGTTACCAAGTTGCTGCGCGAAGAGCTTGGTTATAAGCACCTCGTAGTCACAGACGATCTCGAGATGGGAGCGATTGCCAGACACTGTGAAATCGATGCTGCTGTCGTGCGCGCTTTTCTGGCGGGCGAAGATATGTTGTTGATATGTGCACACGGGGATGTGATTCGGCGCGGGTACCGGGCTCTGTTGGGCGTGGCGCGGCAGGGCAGGTTGCCCAAGGATCGCGTGCGGGGATCACTGAAACGTATCGCGGCTCTAAAAGCTGTGGTTAAACCACCACCTCCTTTTGACCTCGAACGGTTTCAAGCTCTTTCCGAGGAAGTTGTCCACTTGAATGCCAAGCTTAACTATCGCTACGGGGGCTCAATCTGATGCAGACTAACCGCGTTGGTCTCCTGCTCCTCCTTTTTCTTGCCACCGCGCTTATGCCGGCAGCCTGCAAGCGCAGAAGCAATACATTCGTAATCGCTTTGGGCGACAACATCCGCACGATTGATCCAATTGGCTCGCCTTCGGTCGACGCTGCCAGCGAACGTGTGCGTACCCTGATGTTCAATTCGTTGGTCAAGAAGAATGAGAAGTTTGACTACGTGGGCGAGCTCGCTGCCAACGTCACGCGATCAGATGATGGTCTTGCCTATACTTTCACGCTGCGGGATGGGGTTAAGTTTCACGATGGACGCCTGCTTACCTCCGCTGACGCTAAATACACGCTAGATACCGTTTTCTCCAGCAATTTCGCTAAATCCGCCAGCTTTTATGAAGGTTCCGGGGCAAACAAGAAGAGCTATATCAAGACTGTTGAAGCGCCTGACGACAAAAGGGTGGTTGTCAGGCTTATCAAGCCCTGGGTCGGCCTATTATCCAATCTGGTTCCGGTCGCGATCATTCGCAAAGACAGTTACGCCTCGCAAAAAGATCATCCATTGGGCACGGGCCCGTTTAAGTTTGTCCATTACGATAGCTCGCAGCAAGTTGTCGATCTCGAAGCTTTTTCAGATTACTGGGAAGGACCGGCCAAGATTCAGTCACTGCGAGTGCGCGTAATCAGCGACACAAATGCGCTTCAGGCAGAACTTCGTACCGGCCGAGTGGATATGGCGCCACTCCCCACCAGCCTTTCGCCAGATGCGATCAAACTGCTCGGACAGGACCCAAGTCTGCAGGTACTTCAATTCACGGGTTCTAATGTCAATCTGCTTACCTTCAATACCTCGCAAGCGCCTTTGGATAACGTTCGCGTAAGGCAGGCAATTGCCTTTGCGGTCAATCGTGAAAGCATGATTCGCGATCTGCTGCTCGGCCAGGCCAAGATTGCTCATTCGATTTTGCCGGAAGACTCCTGGGCCTACACGCTCGGCCAGAAATATTCTTACGATCCGGCGATGGCGAAGAAACTGTTGGATGAAGCCGGCTTCAAAGATCCAGATGGTGACGGCCCGCAGCTGCGTTTTTCAAAACCCCTAGTCTACAAGGTTTCGGGAAGCAGTGTTTCAGCGCGGCAGTACGCTGGTGTGATTCAAAACTATCTGAAGGAAGTCGGCGTTCCCGTTTCGATCGAGACGGCCGAGTTGAATACCCTGTTTGACCAACTCCGTTACGGTCAGTTTCAGATCTTTTATGGTCAGTGGGTCGGGGGCAATCAGGATCCAATCTTTTACAAGGATCTCTTCGCCACGTCCGAGATCCCGACTCAGGAACGCGCTGCCAGAAATCGCAGTCGCTATAGCAACAAAGAACTCGACGCCCTGCTCGACGAAGGAGTCAATACTTACGACCGCGAGAAAGCTTTCGGATTGTATTCACGGATACAGGAGATCGTGAGCCGCGATCTGCCGGTGTTTCCGTTGTGGTATCAGGCAAACATGGTCATCGCGAGAAAGAACGTGGGGAACATTCAGGTCAATGCGAGCGGCGATTGGTCGTTTGTAAGGAATGTGACGCCGGGAAAGTAGTTCTGAGCGGGTCAGTAGCCCGCGCGTTAGCAAGGGCTCGGTATCCTGCAAACCGAGCAGGATCAAAACAAGCCCTCCCTCACGAGACTGTGTCAAAACTCGATAGAGTGAAAGAAAGGGAATGATTTGATCGCAAGCGAGGCCGCCACTCAATACAGAACCGGGAGCAGAGACCGTGGGAAAACT
>JBGPNE010000552.1:0-2918 GCA_041487335.1 Pyrinomonadaceae bacterium | reverse complement strand
TCCTTTGTGATGATTGCGTCGATCATTGGAAACGTACAACGCAGGATACGTTGCCCTGTTGAGAATCTCCAACTTTCTTGTCGTCACTAAAACTCAGCCTCACAAATAATGCTACATCATAACCAGGAGGCGAGCCGCCTCCGTTCTTCTGCCTTCGCACGAGCACACTCTCAGTTTGCAGCCTTCGAACAGGCCCCTTAGCACGCGGAAGAACATTTTCAATCGTGACTGTTACGGCTTTGCCGAGGAGCTCATTGGCTTCATGCCTCGATTGAGAATGATCTTGACTTCCACCCTCCGATTTTGCGCGCGTCCCGCTGCCGTCGCGTTGTCCGCTACAGCTTCCGTCTTCCCGTAACCCATTGGCGCAACGAAACGGCGAAGGGGAATTTTATGATTTACCGCGAGATACTGCGTCACTGCATCGGCACGTTCCCGGCTTAGGCGGAAATTCTTTGCTTCGCTGCCGGTCGAGTCCGTGTACCCCGCCACCTCGATCATGTAACCTTTGGCATTGAGGGCCTTTGCTGCCAGGCTATCAAGCTGTTGCCTGGCCTCAGGTGAGAGCACGGCGCTATTCACTCTGAAGTTCACCGCCACGGTTTCCTGCACGTCGTAGTCGTCCAGAGCGGTAATCCGTTCATTGGCTGCGCCGGCTTCGCGTCTGGCCTCAGCAGCGACGGCATATAGCTCATCCATCTGCCCTGCCATACGCTGTTGATTCTCCTCGACCGGGGTGACCCGGGTATCAGATGTGATCGCTGCCCTCATGTCCGATTCATTGAATCTGATCTTGTCCGCCACAAGTTGACCTTGTCCATCGCCGCGGCCTTCTACTTCCACGATGAGTCCCCGCAAAACATCAGAGACAGCATAGTTCTTGCCCCCGTGAAGAAAGCCTCCATAGGTCTTGATGCTCGTATTGCCAGTCAAGAGGACGTGGTAATCCTGGCGGTTACGGTCGCGAATTGTGAAGGTGTCGGCGTCGCGTCCGATGACCACCCCCTTGAATTTCATCTTCGCGCCGCCCGGTATCGGTTGTATGTTTGCAGTCCGGTTTGTGGTGGTTTGGTTGTTTGAGACTTGTCCTGAGACCAGTAGCGTTCCCGACAAGAAGAGGGCCAAACCGCAAACCAGCGTAAGTGGTCGAAGTGTTTTGATCGCAATAGTGCTCATAGTTTACTCCTTCATGATCAATTGGGAATGCAATAGCACATTCCGAAAGTTCTACTCATGTCGGGTGAATTGAACTAATTGGGGGAAGGAGAAATGACTTTAGCAAAGGAGCAGCGAAAATCAAAGCCAGGTAACGATCCGCTAAATCACACTAAGCTCTCTTGGTGGAAGTTTTGGTCGTGGATCGTTTTTCACCAACCGACGAAGCGTTAACGCCCCATCGATGAACTAGACGCCCAGATAAGCGAGTGAATCGACCACCTGCCGCATGAGCAGCGCAACCCGCGGATGAGAAGCTTCGACCTGCGCCAGCGCCCCGCTGAGTCGCTGACGCGAGTCCCGAGCAGTCTTCAGGTTGTCATCGTCCCTGGCCAGCAACTCTTCGATATCGGACTCGAGCAGTCGCAGCATCTTGTGCTCCTCTTGATCGAGGGATTCGATTGCCCGGAGTTCGTTGTGCAGTTTGCGCAGATCGCTACGGAGTTGTTGATGGTCCATTGCTATTCACCCTGCCAAATTCATCTTGCGCCCGCTTCTCCCGTCGCCCCCGAGCTCACCGCAACGGCGTGCTGTATTCAGGGTTGAGAAGCAGGACGCAACCAGTTCCAAATCGCAGCCAACACCCAACCCATTACATAACCGATGATGGACGTAATTGCAATCAACGCAACAGCCAGGTCAGCTCGAAAGGGTGCGATCGCGTAAGGTGGCTGGATGAAATGAAGTCGAAATACGAAATCAACGAGTAACTGAGCGACTCCGAATGCAACGAGCAAAGACCAAACAAGATGACATAAGCCAGAGAATCCCCCGGCCACGATGCCCAGCTTGTTCTTACTGATCATGACTTCCTTTAGCGACCGAACAAAAGCCCGCTGGTTCTACGACGCAGCCGTAGCTGCCGCTGCAGCCATCGGCAGCGGATGCGCACAGATGGCTTTATAAGTTTTTACGACGTCGGCGTAAGCGAGCTGCGGGAGTTTCTTGTCGCCAGGCTCTTTAGCCTTCAGCACAATGTCGTTCATTGAGAGGATGCCCTTCAGCTCTCCTTCAGGATCGACAACCGGCAAGCGCCGAATCTTGTGTTCCTGCATAGTCGCGAGCGCCCGGTGAATGTCTTCATCCGGCGCGGCCGCGTAGACTTCGCCGGTCATTACTTCTTCAACAGAGATGCTCGACGCATTGCGCCCCCGCATAGCCGTGGCCATGCAGATGTCGCGATCGGTAATCAGGCCGACGACTTTTCGGCCGTCCTTGATGACGGGCAATATCCCACAGTCGTTTTCCCACATCGCCTTCGCCGCGTCCGCCAGACTCTCGGTGATCCAGCAAGCCTTCGCGTCCGGGGTCATTACGTCTTTGACTTTCATTCCTACCTCCTGAGTGCTGATGAAATTTATTTTGTGGCACGCGCATTTTGCGCGTGGAAGTCACGGGTGGGTCGAGCCTCCAGCGGAGCATCAATTTGTCTCGCCCGCCGGGGACCCCGCAGGCCCGTGGCAGTTCTAAGCAACTGGCCGTGTCAGGTCTCGATCCTGCTTACATCTTCTGGATCGTGATCGTTACGATAATCACTGGACCAGCGGTGCGGCTGTACGATACCCAGAAGCCCTGGCTTTCATAACGCACAACTTTTAAGAGCGATCCGCTTGGCATCACTTCCAGCTCAGCACCAACCACGGCTTTGTGATCCGGTGCGCCGGTTCCGTTCATATAGTCGACGGAAATCATTTTCACTTTCC
>JBGPNE010000551.1:0-2933 GCA_041487335.1 Pyrinomonadaceae bacterium | reverse complement strand
TCCGACAAAACTTCAGTTTGTCGTGTGGGTATCCCCCTTCTCCCTCTGGGAGAAGGGCCGGGGAAGAGGGCGTAGCTGGGGCGGGACACTCAAGAGCCCTCTCCCCAACCCTCTCCCAATGGGAGAGGGAGCCAGGACAAACTGAAGTTCGTCGGACATGGAAGTCACAATTGAACGCATCTTGCCAGGTGGGTTGGGGCTGGCGCACGCCGACGGCAAAACCGTAATGGTGGCACTCGGCGCGCCCGGCGATCGGCTGCGCGTGCGCGTGGATCGAGTGAAAGGGAATGTTTCGTTCGCTCAGATCGAGGAAATCCTCACACCATCGCCGCTTCGGGTCGAGCCGCCGTGTCCTTACTTTGGCCGTTGCGGAGGTTGCGACTTTCAGCAAATGGATTATCAAGCGCAGCTCGATGCCAAAGCTGAGATCATCAAAGATTGTCTGCGAAGGCTGGCTCGCATTGAAAACATCCCCGACTTTCAAATCACCGCAGCACCAAATCCCTGGCACTATCGATCGCGCGCTCAATGGCAGTACGACTCCGTCAGGCAAAAGTTGGGTTACTTTGAAAGCGGTTCACGACACGTGTGCGACGTTGCAGAGTGTGCTGTGCTGGCTCCTGAACTTCAGAGGACAATGGAGAGTTTGCGATCAAGGATGACGGAGGGTTTACTCCCGGATGGCGCGCGCGACTTTCGCGCCGTCGTAGGTGATGAGGGCGTCTCCATCGCGCCAAGTGTCAATAGCCCGACCGCGAGGGAGGGCCTGGATTCAGCAATGCAGAGCGGACAGGTACTCGACATCACCCGCACAATCCACGGCGAGGCGTATCGCTTGAATGCGGAATCGTTTTTTCAGGCGAATGATGGCTTGTTGCCGGAACTGATCGATGCCGCTATTGGTGAAGTGAGCGGCGAGACCGCGTTGGATCTCTATTGCGGTGCTGGACTCTTTACGCTTCCGTTGGCGCGGCGCTTCAAGCAGGTCGTTGGCGTTGAATCCGATACTGCGGCGGAAAGTTTCGCGCGTGATAATTTGGCGAATGCCGGTTTGACCAATACTGAAGTCGTCAAGAGCGATGTCGGTGTCTGGCTCGAAGCGGTGAGGCGCGGTGACTCCCGAAAGCTCTCTGAAGAGTCAGCCGCCGCACTCCAGGGTCAAATAGATTTCATCCTGCTCGATCCACCGCGGACTGGAGCTGAGTCACGCGTCATCGAGGGGGTTCTGGGCTTGAAGCCGCAAAGGATCAGTTATGTGTCATGCGATCCGGCAACACTTGCCCGCGATCTGAAAAAACTGATCGCCGGTGGTTACACTCTCACTTCCGTTCGTGCCTTTGATATGTTTCCGCAGACTCATCACGTCGAGACTGTAGCCCACCTTATGCCGTAGCTTGCTACAGACCTGGGGCAGATGGTCTGTAGTTGCCACGATCATCACAATCACATCCTAAGTGAATGGTCGCGCACCCTTGTGAACTCAAGAAACTTTGCAAAGGAAGATCTCGCTTGACTCCTTTCTCGCATTTGATATGTTCCGGCACACTCGTCGTGTAGAAACGTGTTCATCTAGGTACCGAGCCAACCATATGGCTGATCTCCCGCAGGCTCGTTTTGCTTCCAGCCCGCTGCTGGTTCTGGTGGTCGCCCTGTCCACCGGTATTGCACTGGAGCATTACCTCACGCAGCACTCGAAATCAATCCTTATCTTTGGCCTTGTCACAGGCGTGGGTATCGCACTCTTCTCGATTGCGCTCGTATCGACAAAGAGACTGACGTCTGTCTCTCGCCTTCTGTTAACTGCGTTTTTCTGTGCGGGGCTCGTGTCCTCGATCGAGAGCCGCGATGTCCAGCCGAACCGCATCGCACAGATGTACGACAGTGGCCTCATCGCGTCCGCTGAGCCGGTTGAGCTAACAGGCATTGTCTCTGGCCAGCCGGAACCAGCGCCGGACAGCTTCTATCTCACGATGCGAGCGGAAAGAATCAGATTCAAAGGAAGTGAGCGTGACGCGTCGGGGACTGTCCTCTTGCTCGCGCATGCGCGCGAACAGCGAGTGCGCGAAGGGTTTGATGCCCTGGAGCTACGTCATGGTGCGCGCGTGCGCGTGATGACTACACTCGATCGCGACGAAAACTTTCGCAACCCGGGTGTCCTGCCACTCACTGAATATCTTGAACGCAAGGGTTATGACGCCACTGGAGTGGTGAAGAGCCCTTTGCTGATTGAACGAATGGATGACGCAGTTGTGTTTCTGCCGTTGGCGTGGATTTACGAATTGCGTGAACGCTTGCAACACGATTTCGATGCCAGGTTCTCTGCGGAGACCGCGGGCGTGCTGGAAGCGGCATTGCTGGGGAATCGCTACAACATTTCGCGCGGCGCAGCGGAACGCTTTCGCGCGGGCGGCACGTTTCATGTGTTGGTTATCAGTGGACTGCAGATCGCCTTCATTGGCGGACTGGTATTCTTCCTGGCTCGCTCTTTGACCAGGCGCAAACTTTTACAGTTCCTCATCGCCGCGACATTCTTGTGGGCGTACACGATCGCCGTTGGGGCTGATGCTTCCGTCGCGCGCTCGGCGCTGATGTTTACGCTGGTGGTGTTTGCTTCCGTCGTCTGGCGACGCTCGAACTCGCTCAACGTGATCGGGGCTTCGGCGCTGGCGCTGCTGGTTTGGCAGCCGGAAAATCTCTTCGATCCTTCGTTTCAGTTGACCTTTCTTTCGGTGCTGGCAATTGTCTCGTTCGCCGTCCCGGTCATGCAGAGCATGCAGCGTGTCGGTACCTGGCGGCCGACGCGCGAGACGCCCTATCCACCGGCATGTGCACGCTGGTTCCGGATCCTTTCCGAAGCTCTGTTTTGGAGCGAAGGGAACTGGCGAGCTGAGATCGCAACCTCAAACATCAGCTACAGACTCTTTAAGACTCCG
>JBGPNE010000550.1:0-2934 GCA_041487335.1 Pyrinomonadaceae bacterium | reverse complement strand
CGAACGTATTAAAACAACCGTTGTCGGCAGCTATCCCGTTCCCGCCTGGCTGGTGGGCAATACCTCCAGTCTGGTTTTGCGTGACGCTGTGATGGTGGTACTCAAGACCCAGGAGCTTGCCGGTTTGGACCTTATTACTGATGGCGAACTGTCACGCTTTGACCCGAGCCATCCAGAAGCGAACGGCATGGTCGACTATTTCGTTGGGCAGATGGAAGGTATCCAGCAGCAATTTCCAATGGCTGATCTGCAGCGTTTTTATCACGATCGAGCGCTGGGCTCTCGATCGCTATCCGCTGGGATGGTGGTAAGCAATGTCGAAGCCGGAACGCTCAATCTTTCGAGAGACTATGAGTCGGTGCGAGCGCTGACCACGTTTCCCATCAAATTCACCTGCACTGGTCCGCACATGCTTTCGCGTGAACTTATCGATTGTCACTATAAGGAACGAGCGGAGCTGGCCATGGACATTGCCAAGGTGCTGCGGCGCCAGTTAGAGGCAATCGAGGCCGACGTGGTCCAATTGGACGAGGCAGACATCGTCGGCCACCCCGAAGACACAACCTGGGCGGCCGAAGCTATAAATCACGTCCTTGAGAGCGTGCCGAACGAAACAGCCGTCCACATCTGTTTCGGCAACTATGGAGGACAGACGGCCCAACGGGGATTCTGGCGTGATCTCATCCCGTTTCTGAACAAACTCAATGCGGATCACCTGGTGCTGGAGTTTGCCCGGCGAGGCTATGACGAGCTGGAAGTATTTCAAGACCTGAATCCAAACATTCGCCTCGGCATTGGGGTCATTGATATCAAGGACAACGAAGTCGAAAGCCCGCAGCTAATCGCCTCTCGCGTCGAGACAATCGTGAAGATTATCGGCGAAGGCCGACTCAAGTATATCCACCCGGATTGTGGTTTTTGGATGCTCCACCGGAGTGTGGTCGATCGAAAAATGCGCGCTCTCGTCGCCGGTCGAGATTTGTTTGAAGGGCGGCAATAAGCATCCGTGACAAAGTCCGTTTTCCATTTTCCATTTGGCAATTGCCATTTGTCATTTATCAAGGCAGGTGAGCAAAGCAATGACAAATGAAAGATGGAAAATGAGACAGGTTTCTCCACAGATACAACAGACTGCTCCCTCACCAGAAGGACTAACGAAGGCCGAAAACGACTCCGTTCGGACCACGATCTTTCATCACCTGGCCGGCATCGTCGTCGCGCCCGTCGTCAAGGCGCTCGCGGATCGCGGCGTATTCGCCTTGTTGGCGGACGCGCAGGCGGGAATAGGGATGGATGAGATCCTGGATCGTACAGGCGGTAACCGCGGATACCTGCGTGTGGCTCTTCGACTGCTCGTTTCATGTGGCTGGATCGCGCAAACGGGTGAGGCGAGCGATGCTCGATACACGCTGACGCCCGAAGGCAAGATTGCTGTGTGGCTTGCTCCCCTTTACGGCGAGGTGGTTTCGTTTATTCCGAAGGCCCTGTTTCTCGACGACTTCTTGTTTGGGAAATCGGATAAAGCGGTGCTGCCACACCTGCAGGACCTCGTCCGCCGAGCTAAAGAACGATGGAGCATCTACACAGAAGGAGAAACGACTGCCGCCAGGGTCCATCGGCAGACTGTCCGTTATCTTGACGGGATGCTCGTTGGCCCAGCGATGGTGGCGCTGGCGCGCGAGGGGATCTTCCGCCGCTTCGAAGATGCGCCTGAGGGGCTAGATCAGAGAAGCCTTCCGGGAAATCCGCGCAGTCTTGCGAGCGTCTTCGAGTTGCTCGAGCTGCAGTGCTGGATCGTGCGCAAGCAGCATTGCCTGCAACTAACGCCGGCGGGCCGCTACGCCGCCCAGATCGCCACTTCGTATGGCGTCACGGTGTCGTATCTACCGCTCTTCAACGTGCTAGGCACGCTGCTGTTTGGCAATGCAAACATCCCGCGAGTTGATGAATCAGGCGGCGAGTTGCTCGTCAACCGCGGAATGAACGTCTGGGGTAGCAGCGGCGCGCATAATACTTACTTCAAGAAAAGCGATGAGATCATCGTCGAACTATTCAACCGCCCGTTGGACCAGCAACCGCAGGGGGTTTGCGACATGGGCTGCGGCGATGGCTCGTTTCTCACTCACGTCTACACGATCGTCAAATCAAAGACACTTCGGGGGCGCGCGCTGAATACTTGTCCACTGCTGCTCATCGGCGCCGACGTCAGCAAGGTGGCGCGGCGGATCACGAAGCAGAGACTACGTCAGGCGGACATTCCCGCCTGCCATGTGATCCGGGGCGATATCAACCGTCCGGCGTACCTGGCGAGCGAGCTGGAGCGACTGGGTCTCAACATTCACAACCTTCTGCACATTCGCTCATTTCTGGACCACAACCGCCCTTATCTTTCACCAGCCAACTATATTCGTGGATCGCGCCAAGCGCGAACGACCGGAGCCTTCGCTTATCTGGGTGAGGAGATCCCTGCTGACGAACTGGAAGAGAGTCTGGTGCGGCACCTGCGTCGCTGGGCACCCTACGTTGGGCGGTTTGGCCTGCTCGTCATGGAACTCCACACTCTGCCGCCAAAGGTGGCCGCAGCTAATCTCGACCGGACGCTGGCTGTCGCGTATGACGGCACACACGGATTCTCCGATCAGTACCTAATCGAGTGCGATGTGTTCCTCGCTTGTGCGCGAGAGGCGGGTCTTGTGGCCGACGAGAGATTTCAGGCGCGGTTCCCACCCTCGGACCTCGCCAGCATCAGCATCAACTTCTTTACCGCTTCCGGATGAAGATCTGGCGTTACCCGAAATGAACTGTGAACCATTCAATAAACGGGGTACTGATGCAGTTTTGGCTCAGTGCTGCGGCCACTCAGCTACAGAACCGAGGAGCGGTAGCGACCGGGTTCCTTGCGAAGTGACGCAACCTCGGTGGAATTTGTGGATT
>JBGPNE010000549.1:0-2942 GCA_041487335.1 Pyrinomonadaceae bacterium | reverse complement strand
TTTAAGTCGAATGAGGTTGAGATTGCGTTGTCAGCAGTCCCACGAACGGAGCACGAGGCCAACGGACCCCCAAGGCCGCGACCTACTCACACCTGGTGCCTCTCCGATACTTATCAAGGAACGGTCTATTCCACTGGTCCTTTTGATACCGATCAGAATTGGGCACAGTGGTACCAGGGATTTAATCGCTTCTTGAAGGAGAAGTACTCCTTTCCGGGTCGGGTGGAGTGCAAGGTCACAACGCCCTCGGACGCCCATCGCCTCATGCAAGCCCGCATTGAGGGGGCGCGCGCAGTTGGCAGAAAGGTTGTGGACACCGGTTGGAGGTATGATCCGACCACCGCAGCGGTCCCAAAAGCCAAGCCGAAGGACGACGATCCGGAGCCGGCGCCACAACGTCCCGCTGCGCCATCGCCGTCACAGCAAACGCGAGAAGCAGCTACCAGGGAAATCCCGGATTCTGCAGCTTACTGCCAGAAAGATCCGGCAATGTCAGCCTTTTTTAATTGCCAATATTTTTCTCGCAGCGTTTATAGCTATCGCATTGCGCATCCCGGCGACACGCAGTCGATTGCCAGTCTTGTCGCGGGAGAAAAGTTGAGCTTGTCTGAGTGCATCGACAATATGCGTGTAATGTTCTGGGTGAAAGACCGGGCTGCCGCGCAAAAGCTCAGCCCGCAAGTTACCAACTGCGCTGTTCAGAATGTGATCTCTACGCTTAACAAAAAGCCGCAGCTCAGCCATATGCAAGAGTTCTATAAGGAAGCTGTTGCGGCTTGTAGTAAGTAGTCGCGGTGCAACTTCAGACAGATTCCCACTGTGAAGCGAATAGCGAAACAACGAAGGCCCGATCAAAGCGAGAAACACATTGAACGAGTGCGAAGAATCTGTCTCGCGCTGCCGGAAGCCTGGGAAAAGCTTTCGCATGGCGAACCGACTTTCTTTGTAAAGAAAAGAGTCTTCGCGATGTGCTCGATCAACCATCACCATGACGGGCACATTGCGGTTGTTTGTCCCGCGCCGATCGGCGTCCAGCAGGCATTGATCGAAGCGGCGCCGAAGAAATACTACCGGCCACCTTACGTCGGCGGGGCCGGCTGGGTCGGCGTCGAGCTGCCGCGCGTCAGCGACAAAGAATTAGCTTTGCACATCCGCGAAGCGTGGCGTTTGATTGCACCACCTAAGTTGCAGGCCGCGATTCGCGATTGAGGAGTAACTATGAATAACATACAGAAGCGAATGCGCCTCCTTGAGGCCTACGCGGTTTTGTCATTGCTGGTTCTCGGCGTGCTGGCATTCACGGCCTTCACACAAACCAGACAGAAATTAGACGAGCTAACCGTCGAGCGCCTGAACGTTGTCGAGAAGAGCGGTCAACTGGTCGCCGTCATCGCCAATACGGATCGAATGCCCGACCCAATCGTCGGCGGGAAGACTTTTAAGACTGAGCGTCCTCCGGGAATGATCTTCTACAACGGAATAGGCGATGAATGCGGAGGTCTGGTTTTTGGCGCTGCTACGGGAGAAAACGCGCGGGCGGGCGACAAGTTCGGCGCTTACGGCGGGTTCAGCCTCGATCAATATAAGCAGTCGCAAGCCATCGGTCTTATATACAGCGACCACTCGGGGACCCGTGAGGTTGGACTGAAAGTTTGGGACCGTCCGGAGACCTCTCAATCTGAGTTTATCGAGAAGGGCGACGTCATCAGGAAAATGCCGGAAGGACCGCAGAAGGAGGCGGCACGGAAAAGTCTGCGTGAGTCTGGTTTCTCACCCACGCGCATCTTCGTGGGCAAGAGCAAGGAGCGCGAGGCCAAAGTCACGCTATACGACGCAAAGGGGAACGCCCGCATCAACATGATTGTGGATGCGACGGGTGTGCCACGCCTGGATTTCCTGGATGAAAGCGGCAAAGTCACTTACAGTTTGCCGGGGGCTAAAAAAACAGCAAGCGCAAGCGATCGCTAAGAAGGAGAAAACCATGTCTCGTGAAGATCAATTCGTTCCGCACGTGTTCGTCAGTGACGGCAAGGCCGCCATGGACTTTTACAAAGATGTCTTTGGCGGTACGGAGGGCGATTCGATGATGGCTCCCGACGGCAAGCGTTTGATGCACGGCGAAATCGTGCTCGATGGTCATAAGCTTTTCGTCAGCGATGAATTCAGTGAGAGCGAAGGTGGCAGCGGCAAGACACCACAGACGCTCGGCGGAACATCGGTGAGGATCACGCTGAGCGTTGATGACGCGGACGCGGTCGTTCGGCGCGCGGTCGCGCGCGGCGCGCGCGTGCAGATGCCCGTCCAGGACATGTTCTGGGGTGCGCGCTACGGAAAGATCGTCGATCCGTTTGGGCACGAGTGGGGCATCAATCAACAGTTGAAAGAGTTGACTCCGGAAGAAACCAACGCCGCGGCTGCCGAGTTCTTCGCAAAGACCAAGACTGATTAGCTGGAGTTCTCTTTTAACGAAGATCGTTTATCTCAAACTAGAAAGGGTTCGAACGTTGAATGAGCAGCACCAATCTTGAACTGATCGCCAGGCACCTAAGCACCGCGGAACTCGAAGCTGGGCTGGATGAGATCCGGCGCGCTCCGAAGGATGAAGCCACTCTCGAATTGATTGTGCGCCGGCCTGGGGTTAACCAGCGAGAAGTTCTCGATGCCGGCGAGCTTAGTTTGGAAGTGGGTCTGGTGGGCGACAGTTGGATCACCCGCGGCAGCTCGCGCACGCCGGACGGATCGTCGCATCCGGACATGCAGCTCAACATCATGAACACGCGCGTCGCGGCGCTCGTGGCCCAGGATCCGGATCGCTGGTCACTCGCCGGCGATCAGCTATTCGTCGATCTGGACCTCAGCGTCGACAATCTCCCGCCGGGCACGCGTGTGTCCATCGGATCGGCCATGATTGAAGCGACGCCGCAGCCGCACACCGGCTGTCA
>JBGPNE010000548.1:0-2944 GCA_041487335.1 Pyrinomonadaceae bacterium | reverse complement strand
TTTTTGTGGCAATAGCTTTCCGCTAACTCAGAAATTTCCCTGACACTCTTCGTGCGAGCAATCACAGTCGAGTTCGATCGTGTCGCCGGTTCCTTCGCAGGAAGCGCTACAGTATTTGGCGCCGGGCTGCGGCTTGCAGGTGCACGGCGGATTCTTGCATTTTTGTTCGTCAGCCATCATTTCCTCCCTGGCTCTTCGGTTAAAGATTGATTGAATAACGAGAGCCAGAGCTTAACACAATTGGCGTAAGTACGAGAACACGCGGAGTAGATAGGCGGTTCAGGCTCAAGGTGGAAACTCATTAGCAAATGATCGAAGACGCGCGGGTTTAGCCTGAGAGGATGCTGGGCCAGGTAGCCTGGCCCAGCGTTTGGGGATGAGGACATCGAGGGGGGTTATTCCGACGCGTGCGTGATTCCAATAATTTCTCGACAGCGTGATTGCCGGCTTCTCGGGCACCGGAGGAAGTATGGTGTTCCCCTTTTGTCTTTTGCCGTGTTGTTCTGGCAACCTCGGGTAACTCATCACCTCACCACAAACCTGGTTGGCGTAACTATCGCGCGCGCTTCCGGGTTGTAGTAGTCGTAGACCACCGAAGCAGCCGTCTGCGCGCGCAAACCGAATCGCGGGCGAAACTTAAAATCGAATTTCGTCCCGCCGGCGCGCGGCCAGAGGTAAACGATCACGCGGTCGGGCAGAATGTCGTACTGTCTAATACTCCAATCTGATCCTTTCATCGCCGAATCGAGCGAAGCCCTATCGACGTCGGCGCCAGGCGGCAAGCCAATTTCCGCAAGCAACATCCCGTACCCCTTAAAGCCGATGCGCTCCGTCTCGACGTGGCAATTGATTTCATCGCTGACGTTGCTTTCGGTCTTGTCGAACTTTGTAAGCAGCCGTAAACCGCTCGCACCGTTCGCGCGCCAGTTTGCGTCTTGCGTTGCCGCCGATTCGCGCCAGGGCAAGTAATAGGTCGCGACCGCCTGCACCGATGCGGGCGAAATTCCACGCTCGCGTCGAAGCTCAACGCGGTTTGCGCCGGGCTGCACGAATCCAGAGAGATCGATAGTTATGGGGCCGGCCAGTCGGCCAGGTGCGGGGAATTCGACTGCTTTGACGTGGCGTCCATTGACCTGGACTTCAGTGACCGGCGGTGCTTTGACTGAGCGCGCGGCTTCGACGTCCTGGGCCAGTAACGCGAGCATTGCATCCAGGACATTGATCGTCGCCTGCGTTGAGTACCAGACACCATAGCGGTCCTTCTGTCTGAGGAGGAAGAGCAGACCCCTGTTGACCAGACGATCGTTGACCGGGAGCAGTGCCTCACTGCGCGCCAGCGCCTGCACGACCAGCGCGGTGGTTTCAACTCGGCCCGCCAGCCCCCAGCCATAGAACGGCGTGTTGGTCTCCAGCGACCAGTACGTAACGTCGTTATCCTGGTGGGCGAGCGCTCGAAGTTTCCCAGTGGCTCTTTGGACGCGTGGGGTGTCCGCTGCATCGAGCGCCGCCAGCGCGTAGGAGGCAATCAGGTAAGGCTCGTCGATTTCCTCGATCCGCGCCGCAAGATAATCGAGCGCGCGCTTCAGCTCCGGCGCCACAGCCTTAGCAGCATTTTGATTCGACGCATTGGAGGCGGCGTCAGCGCCAGCGGAACGAGCAGTCATTGCCAGCACGCGCGCAATGTAAGCCGTCAGCAGGGCCGTGCGCCGTTTGTTCTCGAGTCTGTCGCTATAGTCATACGCGGCCCAACTACCGTCCGCGCGCTGCTGTTTGATAAGCCACGCACGCGCCTGATTGATTGTGTCGTCATCGACGCCAGTCAACTGGCGCGCCTCGCTAAGAAAACGCAAAGCATATGCGGTCAAGGCGAGGTCTGGGTCACCGTGGCCCCAGTAGGTAAAGCCTCCACTGCTATCCCGATAATTCAGCAAGCGGTCGTAACCCGCATGCAGGTAACGCTCTGCCCGGGCTCGCAACGGAGAATCCTGGCCTGACTTCTTATAGTTCCGTAGCAGCAAGAGACTGGGATAGGTCGATGAGATTGTCTGCTCGCCACAGCCGTAGGGACGTTCCATGATCGCTTCGACGCTTTCGGCGACGTGAGCCATCAGGTTGGGATAGATTCGCAATTCAGCTCGGGCGGAATTCGGCACCATGGACTCCGGAATGTTCAACGTGAGCACGCCCGCATCGGAAAGGACGTCACTCGCAGTCACTGATTTGTCTTCGCCATCGGGATGAACAGTCACTGGTTTTTCGATCGCATCGTTGGCATCAGCACCGGTTGCCGTGATTCGTTGTTTGCCGTCCTTCACTTGCGCGTTCGCGCGAAAATCAAACGTTCCGCGCGCAGCATCTCCGGCAGCAACATTCAAGTTCTTTGTCGCAGGACCAAGCAGGGCGAACCAACTCTCCGGTTTGATTTCCAGGTCTACCGTCTGTGGATGATCGAGATAGTTGCGTACCACCACGGGCAGAGAGATCTCGTCACCCTCAGTCAGGATGCGCGGCGGATCGTGTTCGACAAAGAAGGGCTGAAACGATTTGATCTCTTTCTCGATGGTTCCTATCTGACCGTCTTCCGTCGATCCGATCACCGACATCTTCCAGGTCGTAATGTTGTCGGCAAGTTTGAACTTAAGTTGGGCCCGGCCCTGCTTATCTGTTTCCAGTGACGGTTGCCACACAAGTGTTTCGGGAAAGTATTCGCGCAGGCGTGGGGTGGAAAGTTGTTGCGCGCCGGCGGCTACGCCCGGAGCCAGTTGCAGAAGCGGCATCACCGATCGTTGCCCACTTACGGCTGATGAAGTCATATTCAATGTCATGTCGGATACGTCGGCCATGACGGAAACTGTTGCTGTCACTGCCCCGACGCTCAGGCTCGCATCAACTCGCGTGATGTTGGACGAACGCACCTGCACATCAACGATCACGAACATTTGGA
>JBGPNE010000547.1:0-2945 GCA_041487335.1 Pyrinomonadaceae bacterium | reverse complement strand
GCCTCATTCCACCGAGCGTGGGGTGGCGCCCAGTTTCATGCTGTTGAGACCGCCCTTCTTTCAAGAAGTCATGTTCAGACACTAAAGGCGCACCCATGAAGGTTCGTTCAGAGTGAGTTCTGCCATTCAATCACTTCAGCACGGCCGCCTGGGGGCTGAGGAGCAGGCGGTGCCAACGTTGGAAGGTGTTAATGGGTTCGTTTGGAATTAATCGCACGTAGGCGGTCTCAATGTAAAGCTTCTCGGGACTGGGCCATTCCAAACGCACAACGGGATTGAAAGACGCTGGTGGGCTCCTCTGTTGCGCAGCGTCGGCAGTGCCCTGTTGTGCAACGCCGCCGGCTTTGTTCTGATTGTCGCTCTTTCTCTTCCCGGTTGAATTCTTTTCTTCATAAGCTACCGAGGCGGCGACGAGAGCGTTGCGCAAGGGAATGCGTGCCTGTGTCGGCTTACTGGTCGCCGCGTCGTAGATCGCTACGTCGCTTTCAAATGCGGTCGCTACTTTGGAAGAGTCGGGCGACCAGACGGGCAACGCCTCAGTCGCTTGATCATCAAGCAAGCGCTCCTTGCCATCGAGCATAATCAAGCGCGGCCGGCCGACCGGCAGCTTGAATTCTTTCTCGCGCGCGTCCCATTCGTCTTCCTTGCAAGCTAGCGCTACCAGGCCGTGATTATCAGGCGCCCACGAAAAATAGAAGTAGATCAGACCCTCGCGCGAAGTCAAGGGCTTGAGGTCGTAACCGTCACGATTGCAGATGTAAATCTGTTCAGTGTTGAACAGAGGAATAGCAGGAAACGCCGGCGCCACAGATGGTGATGGAGAAGTCTCCGGAACTACTTCCGGAACTTGACTCGGAGGAGGAGTTGGCGTCGCAGTGGGCTTTACGCTTTTGTGGGCAATGAAGGTTATGTAGTTGCCATCCGGCGACCAGGCCACAGTCTCCGCGAACACACACGAGAGATCAGGCGGCGTTAAGTTGCGTAGAAACTTTCCGTCCACTGCGTAAATATCCAGGCGAAACGCCTGGGAGGGCTCGTCCTCCGTGCCGTAAAGCGCAAGTGCTCGCTGGCCATCCGGCGAACGGACGGTCCCCAGTAGCGCATCGTCTGGCCGCCGCGTATTAAAGTCAGTCTGGATAGCTTCTATCTTGTCGTTGGAGTCTTCTGTTTTAATCTCAGGTGGTAACCCTGTGTCAGCTTCGAGTCGGTAGGCCAGGCGCTGCGCGGGAACATCTCGTAAAACAAGCGGTCGCACATCTTGCCTTTCCGTGGCCGACTGACATCCCGGCACGGTGGCAACTAGACTGATTAGAATTGTGAATATGAGTGATAACGTCGCTTTGCTTCCAGGGCCTCGGAAGATCTCAAAGGATTCGCAGAAAAGTCTTGTGTTTTTGCCTCGTTTGCCTCGGCGCTGCATATCTTCGGGTTGCAAGAGATCTTCTCAGACTGATTTGGACTTAATGCCTTCTTGTTCGTGAGGATGATAGAAACGCACGGATGTGTCAACGAACCATTCTCCAGCCTACTTGTGAATGGACCGGGCGGGCATTTTCTCATCCCGGCCGTAAACGAGTTCGCGTGAAAGCGACTGCTCGAGCGAAAGCAGCGCGCGAATCGTATTTCTTGGTGAGAGATGATCCGAGTCGCCCTCATCTTCGTCAACACAATTGTGTTCCATCGAACGCGCTATCCTTCTGGGTAGCGGTTCGTAACTGGGCAGGTCTGAGACGTAGGAACGGGCGGCCATCGCACCTACAAGATCGCAGCTTAACTCTTCAGCCCTTTGGTCGTGAATCCGCAAACCAGTGAGATCCGAAGCGCGATTGCCAACGGCGCGAAATAACGATTTCAGGCTATCTTCATCGCCATCAGCAATGTGCATTAACTCGTGGGCCAGCACACTGATCATCCCTTCATCGGATGGCAGCCCGGCAAGGAATATGGTGCCGAAGGTAATCGAATGTGGGTTTCTCAAAAACACTGACGCATTGTCGCGCGAATCCGCGTCTGGCCTGACTCGTCTCACCGCTTGCACCCGAGCGATGGCTCGCTGAAATCTTGCCTCATAGCCTCTAGTATTGGGGAAGTTGTATTCGATTGCGAGTTGACGCAGCGAACTAATAACCAGGTCCCTGGCAACTGGCAACAACCGTTGCGCCCGCTGCGCGCCGACCACTGCTTCCCGATTCTGCACGGGAAGAGAAGGACGCGCTTGCATGTCGTCGATCGGAACGCTACCCTTCGGGTCTTTCTTTCTCTCAGTGCAAACAACATCAATCGCCCGCTCAACGGTCTCGCGCGCTTCCGGAGACAAGCTGTCGCGCAAATGGCTCGAATGTGAGCCATCCTGATTGGCTCGCCGGCGTTGCGCAAGGGAACCGGTGCCGACTGTGACCAGCGACAACGTGGTCAACGCTAAGGCAACGATAGCAGCAGACGCGGGGACGCGGAGGCGCGGAGACGCTGAGACGGGGAGATGCAGAGACGCGGGGACGCGGGGACGCGGGGACCCGGGGACGCGGAGACGACCGCTTTTTCGCCGTGTCGCCGTGTCGCCGTGTCGCCGTGTCTCTTTCCCCGTCATCGATTGCGCCATGCCGGTTTACGTTTCTCGATGAAGGCTTTGATGCCTTCCTTCGCATCATGCGTCTTCATCAATTCGTGAAGATACATATTTTCGACTTCTCTGAGTGAGGAATCCAGTGATCGTCCTCGGCCCAGGTCAACTGCTCTTTTAGCCATTTCAAGAGCAGTTGCTGAAAGCTCGCGAAGCTTTGAGAGGGTCTCAAGAGTTTTTTGCTCGAGATTGTTGCTGGACACGACGTGGTTCACGAGACCGAGACGCGCGGCTTCTGCTGCATCTATCAGATCGCCAGTCAGGATCAGCTCGCGGGCGCGTTTGTCACCAATGATCTGCGGCAGGAGTAGGGCGGCTACAGGAG
>JBGPNE010000546.1:0-2953 GCA_041487335.1 Pyrinomonadaceae bacterium | reverse complement strand
TATTGGCATCAAAAAGCATGTATTGTGTAATCCAGTCCGCGTATGTTTGTTCGGTGCGATAACTATAGTGGCGTGTGCGAATGAGATTCTCCACTTGTTCGAGCAGTTTTGGCACGGTGAGGCTCCTTTGTGGGTCGTCACCACTCTCCTTGACCGCACCGAAGCGGTACAGAATAGTGTAGCGACGGCAACCGCTAAAATTTACTAAGGAATTCGTGAGGTCCTGATTATTATATGAGAACCTATCGTGTTGCAACACGAGACCGTATTACCTAATTAGAAGTTATGTGGCTCCCCCTACGGAACAGAAGTGATATGGACCAAGCAAGAGAACGTAGAGTTGAAATCATAAAGCGGCGACTTTTGCGGCGGAGGATGCCGAGATTTCAAGTATCCCTGATTCTCTCATTGACAGGACTTACGGGCTTTCTCACATCATTCTCCCTTTTACATTTAGGTGTTCCCTGGATGTGGCTTCGTTACCCGATAGTCATATTGATTGCGTATTGCGTGTTCTTGCTGCTGCTAAGTCTCTGGCTGTGGTTGCAGCGGCGTAGCCTGAATATAGATTCCTCAGTTTTAGACTTCATTCCCTCTGGGGCAACCAGTCACGGAGAAAGCTTGCATTTTGGAGGAGGTGGCGATTTCGACGGAAGCGGCGCAGGCGGAAGTTGGGGAGAAAGCGTCTCATCTTCATCGCCAGTATCAAGTGGCAGCTCTGCGTCAAATGGTATTGGTTTTGATCTGGACTTGGAGGAAGGCTGGCTAATTCTTATCGCCCTTGTCGCACTAGTTGGAGGTCTTATCGCTTCCTTTTACGTAATCTATATCGCTCCCTCGCTGCTTGCAGAAATCTTAGTTGATGGGGTTTTGGTGGCTGGCTTGTATAGGCGAGTGAAACACATCGAGCCAAGACATTGGTTGCGTGCAGCGGTACGTCTAACGTTACTACCGGCTATATTAACCGCAATATTTTTTACGGTTGCAGGATACGCGCTACAAAGAGCTGTGCCTGATGCGCATTCAATAGGAGAGGTTTGGAATCATGTAAGGCGAAGTTGAGCGGTGACTTGCACTCGCAATGAGATCGTCTCTTAAACTCCATCTTGATAGCTCGCCGCTGAGGCGCAGCGTTCGGCGGCTACTTCAAGGTAAATAGAAACAGATGGAAGAAGCACCGAATTCAAGTCCCCACACGAAGCGGCAAATGTTACGGCACACTGTCAAAACGCTGGCTTATCGCGGCAGTAAAGCCGTGTCGAACACACCCGAAGGGTTCGCTATGCTGCGCGTAGGCGAAACGACTCGCACTCCCGGAGAGATACTGGCCCACATTAGCGATTTGCTTGACTGGGCGCTCTGTCTAGCGAGGGGCAAGCACGTGTGGCACGAGTCACCTGTTTTACCGTGGGAGGAGGGAGTGGCGCGGTTTTTCGCTGCGCTGAAAGAGTTCGATTCCTATTTAGCTTCGCAGGCGCCACTCGGATTTCCCTCCGAGAAGTTGTTTCAAGGGCCGGTAGCCGATGCGCTCACCCACGTTGGGCAGATTGCTATGTTGCGGCGGCTGGCGGGAGCATCAGTCCGTGGCGAGAACTACTTCAAGGCAGATATCACCGTGGGGAGAGTCGGGGCAGAGCAATCAGAGACGCGTGTCGAGTTTGATTGATTGCGGTCAATAGACTGTCTCTCATCATGAATTGTTTCTTCTGCTACAATGCTGCTCGTTCAGCGCGGTTAACTTCGAGCGTTATAAGCTTCCGAGTTTTAGGGATAAGAGTAATTATTGGCCACCAATTGTCTTCGTTTGTCTTAAGGAGTGAGTTTCATGGCGAAGTCCAGCAGAGTCCTAAACAAAGTCATTCTCGATGTGGTCGATAACCAGATCCGCGATCTTAACCCTCCTGCGACGAAAGAGACGTTCGACCGCCTAGTCGGCGAGGGCGTAACACAAGATGAGGCCCGTCGCCTGATCGGATGTGTCGTCGCCAGTGAAATCTTCGACATCCTCAAGCATGAGCAACCTTATGACGAGGAACAGTACGTGAAAGCCCTCAAGAAGCTCCCGGAATTGCCGGAGTAGGCCGCAACCCGGGCCGGAAAGGTTTCCGGGACGACGCCGCGCATGCCAAGGGCTTGCAGCGGACTCGCAATGAGGTAGCCTCTTTAGCGTTGGCACCTTCGCGGGCACACAAACCCATTCGCCATTTCCAAATGCGGGGTCCCCAGCGCGGCAGCCGCGCTGGGGTGCTGTACAGACCAAAAGGAGGCGGTCGTGACGAATCATGCAAGCGGAACGTTTGAAGTGAAGTTGAATCCTCAGGCGCAGGACGACAAAGTCGGAGACCCAACCGTGGACAGGATGTCAATCGACAAGCAATTCCACGGCGACCTCGAAGCTACCAGCAAGGGCCAGATGCTGGCCGCCGGCACGGATATCAAAGACTCTGCCGGTTACGTCGCGATTGAGCGAGTCATCGGAACGCTTCATGGTCAAAGCGGCACCTTCGCACTGCAGCACAGTGGCACCATGACGCGCGGTGCCCTGCAACTCACTATCACTGTCGTGCCAGATTCCGGCACTGGTCAGCTCGTTAGGCTTGCTGGCAAAATGACGATCAACATCGTCGACGGAAAGCACTTGTACGACTTCGAGTACAAGCTCGCCCAACCCCATTGAAATCCAGGCGACGTCTGGCAGCTATTAGACAATAGCGAGCAACAAGACATGCTAAGTACTGAAGAGTTTCGCCGTATCGCACTGACCATGGTTGATGCCATTGAGGGCGCCCACATGGGGCATCCTGACTTCCGGGTCAACGGCAGGATCTTCGCGACCCTCCATCCCGATCACCAGTGGGGAATGGTGAAGCTCACACCAGACCAGCAGCAGAAGTTTGTGCGGGAGAATCCAGCAACGTTCGTGCCCGAGAACGGCGCATGGGGACGCGCGGGT
>JBGPNE010000545.1:0-2959 GCA_041487335.1 Pyrinomonadaceae bacterium | reverse complement strand
ATACGCGCGAGGCTCAGGCGCACGGCTTTGAGCCTTCGCATTTTTCATTCAATGTGCCCGGCGGTCGCTGCGAAGTTTGTCAGGGCGACGGCACCGTGACCGTCGAGATGCAGTTTCTCGCCGACGTGGAATTGGTTTGCGAAGAGTGCAAAGGCACGCGCTTCAAGCAGCAGGTTTTGGACGTGCGCTATCGCGGCAAGAACATTCACGAAGTGCTGAACATGACCGTGCGCGAGGCGCTCACGTTCTTTCGCGACATCACCAAGATTGTTAACAAGCTGCGCGTGCTGGACGAAGTTGGCCTCGGCTATCTGAGGTTGGGACAGTCGGCAACAACGCTGTCAGGAGGAGAGGCGCAAAGAGTCAAACTCGCGGCGCATCTGGCAAAACGCGCCGGCGCGCGTTCGCTTTACATCTTTGATGAGCCAACCACGGGCTTGCACTTTGACGACATCAACAAACTGCTGGCCGCGTTTCGCGCGCTGATCGACGCCGGCGGATCGCTTCTGGTGATCGAACACAACCTCGACGTGATCAAGACCGCGGACTACATAATTGATTTAGGCCCGGAAGGCGGAGACGCGGGCGGATACGTTGTGGCGACCGGTACGCCGGAAGAAATCATGAAAGCCAAAGGCTCCCACACCGGAAAGTATTTGCGGGAATACCTGGCGCGGTCGAATGGTCGTGCGTCCTTAATGACGTCGATGCCGCGCGACTCCGCTAGAACTTTTTCGCCGAAAGCTAGGAGAACTCATGAGCCTTAAAGACCAAATCATTTCCGACATGACGGTCGCGATGAAGGCCAAAGACGCAGCGCGCACTTCGACGCTGCGCATGCTGAAGGCGGCGATCGTTAATCGTCAGATTGAGAAGGGCGGCGAGCTTGACGAAGAAGAATTGATGAAGCTCCTGCGCACGCAGGTGAAGCAGCGGCGCGATTCGGTCGAGCAGTACGAAAAGGGCGGGCGTCAGGATTTGGTCGACAAAGAGGCGGCCGAGATCGCAGTGATCGAAGCGTACTTGCCGCAGGCTGCGTCACCGGAAGAAATCGACAAGGCTGTCGCTGCCGCTATCGCTGAGACCGGCGCGACGTCCATGAAAGAAATGGGCGCGGTGATGAAGGCAGTTATGCCGCGGCTCGCGGGCAAAAACGCCGATGGCCGAGCGGTTAGTGAGGCGGTTAAGGCCAAGTTGTCCGTCTGAAACTCTACCCGCCTGGCCACCACCGAGAAAATGGCTACTGAGTTTTCCTCTGCTGCGATCACAAAATACAGAACGCCCTCGACAAGCAGAGCCTTAGGATCTGGTCTGCCACTCAGACCCAAAGTGCCGTCTTGCCTACGATACTGATGGACGTTGGCAATTCTGTTGCCCCCGCTGTCAACGTATGAGACAATCTGGCTCCTCGTACAGAAGGGTTCGTTAGCTTTTGGAAGGGCCGGGTGGCGAGTTCGTCTTACAATCTGCCGAAACTCGCCAGCTTCAGCCCTTTCCCAATACCGGCCTTCGTTGAACATTTTTCGCAATTCGATATATGTTACTATTTGACGGGGAGGTAAGCTTATGTTGGACATGTCGATACGTGAACAATTAGCTCGCTATCTTAATCAAGAGATCACGCTAGCTGAGTTTCAGGAATGGTATGTTCCTTTTTCCTGGCAAGTGGATCGCCTCGGTGATTTATTTCTCCGCGAATTTATATCCGACACTGACCTAAGACTTGCTGAATATACTAGCGGTCATCTTTCCGAAGAGGACCTCAGATCAGAATTGCGCTCACTAATACAGACTTGCAGGATTACAATCGGTACCGCTACTTCGGCGGTAATCACTAACTCCTTTTCTAGCTCGGAGACGCCCCAGTCGCAACTTTTTGGTATAAAAACCTTAGAGGTACGCGTGTCGTGAAGGTATCCTGTACGTAGACATCGAACCAATACAAACCTTCCTCGTAGGCCACAATTTGCATTTGAAAGACCAAGTTCGCTCCTCGATCTTCACCTTCTAGCAAGGCGGGCAACTCAGCGGCATTTAACTGTTTTCCAGACGGGCTTACGGGAACAACCTTTACTAGATACTTACCTCTCGCGATACCGGCCTTCAGAGCAACAACCAATGACACGTTGAAACTTACGGGCGGCATCTCGTCTGCCGTGCCCTGAATCTGCACGCGATCTATGACCCGAATAATGCTAAGGACGCCATCCTTTTCTTGAAGTATTCTCTCGCAGAGTAAGGCCATCGCTAGGTAGGGGCCGCCGGATGATTCGGACATAGCGTTTAACCTCCAGTCAAAGCATTCGCGGTTTAGGTGGCCCTGACCATAGTCTAAGCCTGCGACTTTGACAAGTGGCAGCTAAACAAAACAAAGAGGGCCAGAGTCTCCCCGAGAAACCCTTCCTAAGAAGCCACATTCTGTGATAGAAGAATTGGCCATTGCGGAAGGGGCTGTACCAGTATTCGCGGCGGCCCGCTTCCGCAGTAACACCCTTCGTTTCCCAGTTTCTCGTAAGAGGAGGCCCGCATGAAAAGACAGCTTGGCTGCTTTCTTCTCGTTGCCTTGATCGTCGCGATGCTCGCGCAAACGAGCATCGCGAAAGACGCGACCGCGATCCTGAAGCAGCACGAACGCAACAGCATTTCGCTGGAACTTGAATTCTCAAAGAAGAATCAAAATCCGCTGCAACGCGTGATCTCTTTTCTCAACTGGGGACCCAGCGGATTCGCGACCGGCTTTTTGGTTGGCGGGCGACTGGTCATCACGGCTTATCACGTAGTATCCGGCGACCTTGACCAGTCGAAGAAACTGGCGCTCGGATTCGGACGCGAAGATCAACTGCAGGTTAAAGTTTATACCAATGGCTGCCAGGCGAAAGTGATCAAGGTGGATAAGGAAGCAGACCTGGCCCTGCTTGAAGTTTGCGGCTCGCTTAAACAGAACGGGGCACCGTCGTTT
>JBGPNE010000544.1:0-2965 GCA_041487335.1 Pyrinomonadaceae bacterium | reverse complement strand
GTGATCGATTACCCACATGGGGCAGGCCCCGGGCCAAGGGCGCAGCCCAAGGCTTGTTAAGTAAGTCTCTGCCGGAAGGGCATCCGCTCGTCTTGGCGCGAGATTAGCGCGGATGCTCGCCCTGTACTAACATGCTCTTGTGACTGCTCAAGGCAGAAGGTCTGCCAACGCAGGAATGAAACTTAGTTGCCGATGAGAAGACTCGGAAGACAGATTTGGAGGCGGGTTTTTGCTTGGAAGTGGCGCATCCTCGCTCTCTATCTTTGCCTGCTTCTTATCTCATTCGTCGTTCGTTCACGAGCGCCTCGGGAACCCGTTGCGCCTGATGTTCAGGTGATGTCCGTGCCGGCAATTCGCGGTGAACAGACTACGAACCAGATTGTTCGTCTTGCCTACCGAGAATACGTTTGCGAAAACAGCCGTGAAGCTCCAGTGGTGGTCCTCCTGCATGGAAGTCCGGGCAATCATGGAGACTTCCGCAAGCTTGCCCCTGAACTGGCCGCGCAATATCGGGTAATTGTTCCCGATCTTCCAGGCTTTGGCTCTTCATCACACAGCATTCCTGACTACTCGACGCGGGCCCACGCCCGTTATGTGCTTGAGCTGCTGGATCAACTACAAGTTTCGCGCGCGCACTTCATCGGCTTCAGTATGGGAGGCGGCGTTGTCTTGAACATTGTGGACATCGCACCAAAACGTGTTGAGTCGATCGTGATGCTTTCAGCAATCGGAGTGCAGGAGATGGAGCTGCTCGGGAATTACTACCTCAATCATTCGCTTCACGGCTTGCAGCTTGCTGGTCTGCGGCTCATGCGCGAGGGTCTGCCACACTTCGGCTGGCTAGACCACTCGATGCTCGACGTTTCGTATGCACGCAATTTTTACGACACTGATCAGCGTCCCTTAAGATCAATTCTCGCGAGCTATGCCGGGCCAATGCTGATCATTCATGGTGAGCGAGACATCATGGTGCCGGTTCAGGCTGCGCGCGAACACTATCGTCTCGTGCCTCAGAGCGAGCTGAGGCTGTTTCCCAATGAGAATCATTTCTATCTCTTCGCCGGACCAAACGAACAAGCTGCACTGACAACCAAGTTCCTTGATCGCGTCGAAAAAGGCCAAGCGGTCGTAAGGGCAACGGCCGACCCGCAAAGAGTCGCGATGGCGGCCGCGCCCTTCAATCCTGCTGCCTCGATTCCGCGGGCAATGGGTCCAACCGCTCTAGTGGTATTTGCTCTTCTGGCACTTGCCACGCTCGTCAGCGAAGACCTCACCTGCATCTGGGCCGGGGTTTTGGCCGCCGAAGGAAGAATTAGTTTTGGCTTTGCCGCAATTGCCTGCCTCGTCGGCATTTTTGTTGGCGATATACTGCTGTTCCTTGCCGGTAGACTTCTGGGTCGGCCGGTGCTGCGGCATGCTCCATTGAAGTGGTTTGTGCGCTCAGCAGATGTGGAAAGAAGTTCTGCCTGGTTTCGACGCAGAGGGATGTCTGTAATCGCCATCAGCCGCTTTCTGCCTGGAACACGCTTGCCAACCTACGTCGCCGCGGGCCTGCTCGACACGAGCCTCTTAAAGTTCATGCTCTACTTCTTTGTCGCCGCGGCATTGTGGACTCCGTTGCTTGTCGGTTTGTCCATGCTGCTTGGCGCGCAGGTCATTGAATCAACATTATTGAGTCGGCAATCTCTGTTGCTGAAGGTGGTGGCGAGCGCGCTGCTTGCACTGATAACGATCAAACTCTTGATCCGCCTGGTAAGTTTTCACGGACGGCGCCTGCTGCTGGCACGCGTGCGAAAACTTACGCACTGGGAGTTCTGGCCGCCCTGGGTCTTTTATCCACCGGTCGTTTTTTACGTTGTATACCTCGGCATAAGACATCGCAATCTCACGCTTTTTACCTGCGCCAATCCGGCCATTGAAGCCGGAGGATTTATAGGCGAATCCAAGAGCGCTATCCTCCAAGCTTTGGTTAGGTCGCCTGAGTCTTGGAGCTTCATTGCGCGTCTTGCGGTTTTGGAAGGCTCTTTGAGCTATCACGCGCTTATTGAGCATGCGGGCGAATTCATGACTGAACATTCGCTGAGTTTTCCTATCGTGCTCAAACCAGATGTAGGCCAGCGAGGTTCCGGTGTGGCGGTCGTGAGATCCCAGCGGCAGATGGAAGATTACCTGCGTGCCTGTCAAGGCACTGATGTGATCATTCAGGAATACGTAGCTGGCGGGGAATTTGGTGTTTTCTACTATCGGTATCCCGAAAGCGAGCAGGGGCGCATTCTCTCGATTACAAAGAAACAATTTCCTTCAGTTGTTGGCAACGGAAAGAGTTCGCTCGAAGAATTGATCCTGAAAGATGATCGGGCCGCATGCATGGCCCGAGCATACTTTGATGCGCAAGGCGATCGGCTGTGGGACGTTCCCGCGCAGGGAGAATCAGTACAGCTGGTCGAGATTGGCACTCATTGCCGCGGTAGCATATTTCTCGACGGGGGCGAAGTTGAAACGGCCGCCGTGAGAGCTGCAATCGATAGGGTTGCCAGAGCGTTCGAAGGCTTCTATTTCGGAAGATTCGATATTCGCACGCCTTCACTGGCCGATTTTCAGCAAGGGCAGAACTTTAAGGTGGTTGAACTCAATGGCGTCACATCCGAGGCTACACATATTTACGATCCTAGGAACAGCCTGTTTACCGCCTACAGAATCCTTTTCAACCAGTGGCGGCTTGCTTTCGAAATCGGCGCGCAAAATCGCAGGCGCGGATGCCCTCCAACACCGCTCGGGAGCCTGCTACGTCTGCTGATCGAACAATGGTGGAAAAATCGTGAAAGGTCTCCGCTTGAACTCCGACCAATAAGAGTAGAGGCTGAGGTAGCTCGCAACTAGCTTTCAGAAGGCTGAAACTCCGGAGGAGCGTCGTCTTATGAAATCCAGAACTCTGAACATCATTGACTGGCTATTGCGAATCGTG
>JBGPNE010000543.1:0-2970 GCA_041487335.1 Pyrinomonadaceae bacterium | reverse complement strand
GGCAACCTTTTTGGTCAGGAACTGGAATCGGAGAAGATTCGCAACAGCGCGTTTGAAATTACGAAAGCTGGAGAAGCTGTGCTCAAAGCCGAAGCTGATTTCGTTGAGCTGAATGGAATCGATCTCTGGTTAGGCGGAGTGCATCTCGCTGGGAAAACAGATCTCTGGCGTTGGGACGATCAGAATCGGAAGATCGCTTATCTGTAAAGAGTGTCTTGGCAACCTTTACGCGAAACTTCGCACACTTTGCGTTAACTCGTTTTGTTCCTTGCTACCCGCTTTCCACATGGCCAACTCCTTGTCAACCATCACTCAAGCGTTGGACAGCCAAATCTTAAATGATCCGGCGATGGGCCCAGAACTATTCGCCCGGTTGCTCGCGGCCCAGCGTGAGCTCGGACTACTTCATGGCGACCGGCCCACTTGTCCGTTTCTTCGTCCTCACATTCTCAGCAGAACGCAATATGAGGAGATCAGCCGCGCGGCGGAGACGATTGCCGGCGCCTTCGAGAAGCTGGTTGCACGCGCTCTTGACGAGGACGCGTTATTGAGTGAACTGGGACTCACAGACGCCGAAGAGAAGATGGCGCGAATCGATCCTGGCTATTCCAGTCTCTGCGTCACGTCGAGGCTCGACGCTTATCTTACCGAGTCAGGTTTTCAGTTCCTCGAGTACAACGCTGAAAGCCCGGCGGGCATTGCTGATCAAATGCAGCTTGAAAAGATTCTGTTTGCACTGCCACAAGCAAGAGAGTTTCTGGACCGGCACGAACATTGGCTACCGCAACCGCATCTCCGGCTGCTGCACGCGTTGCTGGATGCTTACCGCGAATGGGGAGGCGCGGAAGAACTCCCGCAGATTGCCATAGTTGATTGGGAGGGTGTTTCAACCGCGAGCGAGTTTGAAGTCTTGAAGCAATATTTTGAATCGGAAGGCTACAAAACGATAATTGCCGATCCCCGCGCGCTAGAGTACGACAGTAAGCAACTAAAGGCCGGTGGCGTGCGCATCGACATTCTCTACAAGCGCGTGATTATCCATGAGTTTTTAGAGCAGTTTGACGCGAATCACGCAATGGCTCGTGCCTATGCGGAACACAACGTCTGCATGGCAAATTCGTTTCGCGTTAAGGTGGCCCATAAGAAGGCTGGTTTCGCCATTCTCAGCGATCCGCGCCATGCCGAGATATTTACGGCTGACGAGCTTGATGTCATACGGCGGCACATTCCCTGGACGCGAAGGGTACGGGCGGGAACGGCCGTTTTCGACGGCCGCCAGCGCGACATGATTGGAATTTTGAAAACTGAACGCGAGCGATTGGTACTGAAGCCCAATGACGATTACGGCGGCCATGGTGTCGTAATTGGATGGGAAACAAGTCCGCAAGACTGGGAAAATGCAATTGCACGTGCACTTAGATTATCTTACGTTGTGCAGGAGCGGGTGCCGGTAAAGAAGGTCGTGATACCGAAGTTCACCGATCGTGTTCAAACCGAAGAGATGATTGTCGACTTTAATCCCTTTCTCTTCCACAATAAGGTCGAAGGCGGGCTCGTTCGTCTGTCTTCTTCATCGCTTTGCAATGTCTCGTCTGGAGGTGGAGAGACTGCTTTGCTTGTGCTGGAAAATCTTTAGGGCAGGTTGCAAAACTGGCAGGGCGCCCCTTTTGGGATCGCAGTTCAGCGTTTATTGTTCACTATTCACAATTCACGATCCACTAAGTTATGGACATTGAACAGGTTCGCAAATTCTGCTTGTCGTTTTCAAATGTGACCGAAGATGTTCAGTGGGGGAGCGATCTTCTGTTTCGCATCGGCGGAAAGATGTTCGCCGTGGCGGCCCTCGATCCGTCTTCTTCGCACCGGCTCTCGTTCAAATGCACGCCCGAAACGTTTGCCGAGTTGACAGAGCGAGAGAAAATTGTGCCTGCGCCTTACGTCGCGCGTTATCACTGGGTCGCACTTGAACGCTTTGATGCGTTGCCGGACCGCGAATTGCAAAGTCTGCTCAAGAAGGCTTATGAACTGGTGCGGGTGAAACTGCCGAACAAGATCAAAAAGCAACTGCTTTAACTAAATGGATCCAGTGAGAGCCAGGACAAACTGGTGGGAAAACTTCTTTCACGGAATAGCGCTTGATTTCTGGCGTGCGGCTGTTAGCCCAGAGCAGACGCGCGCGGAAGCTGACTTCATCCAGAAACATCTGCAGCTCTCTCAAGGAGCTAAAGTCCTCGATGTGCCCTGCGGTAATGGAAGGCTCGCACTAGAGTTGGCCTCACGCGGATTTGATCTAACCGGCGTTGACATCGCCTCAGAATTCATCGAGGAAGCAAAAGCAAAGTCGACGGCAAGCGGAGTCAAGGTCGAATGGCACAACCGCGAAATGCGCGACCTGCCTTGGCAAGCAGTGTTTGATGCTGCCTTCTGTTTCGGCAACAGTTTTGGTTACCTCGACAATGGCGGAAACAGAGACTTCTTAGAAGCAGTAGCACGCGTCCTAAAGCCGGGAGCGCGACTCCTCATGGATGCTCCCGCCGTTGCGGAATCGTTACTGCCAACATTTCAGGAACGACGTTGGTTCGAAGTCGGAGGAATCACTCTTTTGATTGATGGCCGATACGATCACGAGCAAGCGCGCATTTTTACTGAGTACACCTTCATCAAGAATGGCAAGGCAGAAAAGCGTCCATCCTCACAACGCATCTATACCTACAGCGAGATCGGCCAGTTGCTGAAGGAGGTCGGCCTCAAGCCAGATGCTGCCTACGGCTCGCTGAGCGAGGAAGCTTTCAAGCTTGGCTCCCAAAGACTGCTACTGGTTGCCGCCAAGACCTAACAGGTTGCTGAAAAAGTGGTGAACATCAAAGTAGGAGCAGTAAAGCGATCCACGCGCATCACACGAAATGACTCGAATTAAGGCGTCCATTTCGTGCTGCTTCGTGTGGTTTCGTGGATCTCTTTGCACCTTTG